>CAZUYV010000054.1:3888-9252 GCA_964624435.1 uncultured Micavibrio sp.
AAAAAATAGAAATTATAGACCGGCGAATTTGCGCGACGGGTTGACAGGTTGCCCCTGATATCTCAGCTCATAATACAAGGTCGGTTTATCACCTTCACCTGAATTTTTGCCAAGAATACCAACCGGTTCGCCAGCCGCAACGGATTGCCCCACCACTGTATCAATTCTGGCCAAACCTGCAATAAGGCTATGATAATCTTTTTGATGTTCCACAATGATGATTTGACCATAATTCTTGAATGTCCCGGCATAGCGGACGACGCCTCCCATAGGGGATACAACAAGCGCACCGGAACGGCCTTCAATCGTCAGGCCCTGACTTTGCGCCCCGATATCATCCGTCATACCGTAAGACGTACGAATAGAACCGGAGATAGGCAGCTGGGCGGAACCGGCTTTGGGAATAGGTGTTGGGCGGGCAAAGCGTGTTGTCTCGGCGCCCAGGGAAGAAGCGGCTGCTATTTGTGTACGTTCCCGTTCTTCGATCCGGGCGACGAGGTCTTTCAGGCTGGCTGCCTGTTGCGATATTTCACGTAATTCAGCCTCCTGTTCCTTGATACCGGTCTGGGTTGCCGCATAGAGTTTTTTCCGTTTATCGAGCAGAGTTTTCATTTCCGCCTGCCGCTTGGTTAGGTCCGACATCGTGGCTTTGACTTCGGCCTGATCGGATTCCAGCTGTTTTAAAATGGTATCAAGGCGGGAGAGGTCTTTTTTCAACGTTTCCGCACGGCTATAGATATTTGGCAAAATACTCTGTAGCAGCATCGCGCTTTGCGCGGTTTCAAGCGGTGCACCGGGCTTAGCGAGAATAGCTTCTGGTGGTGTGCGGTTGAGACGTTCAAGCGCCAACACCAGATCACCAATTGATGACCTGTCTTTCTTTAGGCGTTCTTCTATCTGCCCTTGCTCTACCTTGTTGTCCTGCATGCGGGCATCAAGGGTGTTCAGGCGCTTTTCATTTTTATTGATGGCGGCCGCAATAGAGATGAGTTCTTTTTGTGTGCCTTCCAAATCATTCTTGGCAGCAGCAGCGGCCCGTTCCAGTTCTTTTTTCTTGCTTTCGGCCGTATCACGCTTTTGTTCCAACTCAGCCGATGGGGGGCGTGCAGGCACAGGCTCATCCTGCGCGAAAGAGGGGGCGGAACATAGAACGAGCAATGCCAGCAGGATAAACTGTTTCATCTATCAATCCCTGTGATACGGATGCCCGGCGATAATCTGCTGGGCGCGGTAAATCTGTTCGATCAGCATGACCCGGGCCAGCATGTGCGGCCAAGTCTGTTTGCCAAATGACATGAGCAATGAGGCTTTTTTGCGAAGGGAATCCGAAAGGCCATCGGCACCGCCGATTACGAATTGCAGGTGCGAAATGCCACGGCCTTGGAAGTCTTCTACCTTCCCGGCGATATCACGGCTCGATAATGTTTGTCCGCGTTCATCCATGACGATGAGCGCGGCACGTGGATCAATCTTGTCTTCGATTTTGGATATTTCGTCGGCCTGATTTTTTCCATCGAGTTCTATGAGTGTGAGTTTCCACTGAAGACGCTTGCGGTAATCGTCGAACACATCCAGCAAGGGATCGTTCTTGAGTTTTCCGATGGCGATGATGTCGATGGCGAGCATCCCTTATGGATGCCCGAGATAGGGGGAAAAAGAAACCCTTCTTTGGCTTAAACCCGGGTCAATCCGCCGCTTTTTGTGGTCTCGGCGCCGGGGTGCGGGACCGACCACATTTTTTCAATATTATAGAATTCGCGAACTTCCGGGCGGAAGAGGTGGATAATAATATCGCCAGCATCGACGACAACCCAGTTGCCTTGGGCAATGCCTTCAGAGCGAATGCCCTTATGGCCGCGGCCTTCCAGCCGTTCGGTTAGTTTTTCAGCCATGCGGACGATTTGTCTGGAGGAGGTTCCCGAAGCGACGATGATATAATCGGCGAGGGCGGATTGCCCGTCTAGGTCGATCACTTCGATATTCAGGGCTTTGTCATCATCCAATGAGGATACAACAAGGTCTTTCATGGCACTGGGCTCAAGGGGTGTGCCGGTCCCTGTGAATGTCAGAATGGTTTTAGTCTCCTGTGGGTTTGTATGTTGCGAAGTTATATAGACAAACAAGGCGACCCTGCAAGTCGGGTGTTCCACAGCGGCGATGTTTCCGGGGGGACTGAACGGGCAGAGAGCGCAATGCTATTCTCAATAACTCCATTCCCTATATTTTACGCCGGATTCGTTAACCGTTCAAGCGGCGTTGCGACAAAACTAAGCTATCCCTTTGTTTTTATTGCGTATTTCCGTTGAGGAAACGTTTACTTCTGGCGTATATCGCAGCCAATAAATACCTGGTTTTTGAAGGTTGGTTTCCTTGCTCCGGCTTTCCTCATATTGCGGCACCGTTTTGGACAGGCGTAAAGGACTGTCTTGCGCCGGGGCATCCATTTGTGACCGTGCGGCAAATACAATCGGGATTTCCTGTATCAAATCCTGCCAGTGATCCCATTTGTGAAAGATGACCGCATTGTCCATTCCGCAAATGAATAGGAATTCAGTTTTGGGGAATGCGTTCTTCAAAGCAACAACTGTGTCGTAAGTGTATTGGGTACCGAGTTCTGCCTCAAGATGCGTTGCGATCATTGCCGGAGTGTCGGAGATAATCTTTTCAACAGAGGCAAACCGCTCCTTGTAAGGGGCCATGCCATTTGTATTTTTGAGTGGGTTTTGTGGAGTCACCAGCCACCAGACAAAATCCAACCCGAAATTTTCCATGGCCAATTTGGCAATGTGCAAATGGCCTTCATGTGCAGGATTAAACGAACCTCCGAGTAGGCCGATGCGAAGCCCGTTCCAGCGTGATGAATCATTCAAGGTGGGCGGGGTGAGGGTCATTTCTATACGGGCCTTGTTTGCCCGTTTCCTAAAACTTTGTATTTGAAGGTGGTCAATTGACGCACGCCAACGGGACCGCGCGCATGGAGTTTGCCAGTACCAATGCCAATCTCGGCACCAAAGCCAAACTCACCACCATCAGCGAATTGTGTTGAGGCATTGTGCATGGTGATGGCGCTATCCACATTCGCCAGAAAGTAATCAACGGCCCGGGCTTCTTCAGCGATGATGCTGTCTGTATGATGCGATCCGTAAAAATTGATATGAACAACCGCATCCTTATAATCCACCACATATTTGCAGCTGATTTTTTTGGACAAATATTCGGTAGACCAATCGGCCTCAGTCGCCGGTTTGATGCGTTTATCGAGCTTACAGGTCAGTTCATCGCCCATGATCTCAACGCCTTCATCGAGCAGCATGGTCACGATATCCTTGGCAAAGGCCGGATCGATATCGCGATCAAACAAAAGCGATTCAGCGGCGCCGCAAATACCTGTCCGGCGAAGCTTGGCGTTGCGGATCACATTGAGCGCCATAATGGGGCGGGCGGTCCGGTGGACATAGATGTGGCAATTCCCATCGAGATGCGCAAAGACAGGCATCTTCGCCTCCTTCATCACAAGTTCTGTGAGTGTCTTACCGCCGCGCGGGATAAGAACATCGATAACGCCCACAGCTTCCAGCATTTCTTGTACCAACGCCCGATCCGTGTCCGGCACCATGCAGACACAAAATTCGGACAAGCCGTTCTTACGCAAGGAGTCCGTTACAATCTTGTGAAGGGCGGCGGCGGAATATTGACTGTCAGATCCGCCGCGCAGGATCATTGCATTGCGGGATTTAAGGCAGAGAGCGGCGGCATCGATTGTCACATTTGGGCGTGATTCATAAATCATCCCAAGAACACCGATTGGAACTGATACTTTTTGTATCCGCAAGCCATTGGGGCGAACCCACTCTTCCAACACCTGATTGGTTGGGGCCGGCAGATCACGAATAGATAAAACACTCTGCGCCATCGCCCGAATGCGCTCATCGTTCAATGTCAGGCGATCAATCATTGCTGGCGGCAGGTTTTTTTCGGTAGCGGCGGCAACGTCTTTGAGATTGGCTGTCAGGATCACGCCGGATTTGATGACAAGAAGATCCGCGATGTCTTTGAGGACTTCGTTGATCATACCTTCGGCATATTGGGATAGGGCGAATTGCGCCTTGCGGGCCTTAGCGCCAAGATCGGCGATAATCCCCAAATTTTCAGTATCCTGTTTCATATTTTCCCTGACCATAAGAGGATTATAGCGGCGAAAACAGGGATTGAAAGGGCTAGTTCAGGTGCTTGGCCACAGAAGCCACAGCTTGATCGATCAGGCCTTTGGAGGTCTTTTCGTCCATGGATTTTGCAACGATCTCACGGGTTGCCTGCAGCGCCAGTTCGGCGGCATGGTTCTGGATATCTGCCAGGGCCTTTTCTTCTACCCGTTTCAGACGATCCATAAGCTGCGCTTCGCGACGGACCATGGCTTCTTCCAGGTCGGCTTCGGCCGATTGCTGGATCACACGGGCGCTAGCCTTGGCAGATTCAACGATGCGGGCAGCCTCTGCTTGTGCGTCGCGTTGCTTGGACTGGAAATCGGCCAACAAGGCCTGTGTTTCTGCGCGCAGTTTTTCGGCGGTTTCTATTTCAGACCGGATAGATGCAATTTTTGCATCAAGGGCACCAGTTACTTTTTTTCCTGCCAGTTTGATGGCCAGAACAACAAAGATAACGAAAGACAGGGCTACCCATGCGGTGGTGTTGTGGAGAATATCTTCCATTATGCGGCCTTTGCCTTTCCGGCGATGGTTTCAACAATCGCCTTGGCCTTTTGCACGTCGCCGCTAACGCCGGTGATCTTCTCAGCGGCGACAGAGGCGACTTCAGCGGCAATCGCCGTCATATCGTTCATTGATTTGGCACGGACATCATCCATGCGACTTTCAGCCGCCGTAATATCCATTTCAGACTTCTTGCGGAAGGCATCAACGCGATCAGTGGCTTTCTGTTTGGCCTTTGCTTCCACATCGGCAATCGCGGCGGTCGCTTCAGCGCGGGCTTGTTCTAGACCCTTTTCATAGGCGGTGCGAATTTCTTCGGACTGCGCCCGCATCGCTTCTGCGGCATCAAGGTCACCCTTGATTTTGCTTTCACGTGCTTCGATGACAGAGCCGATCAACGGCAGCGTGCTTTTCGAAAAGGTCAGGTACAACACGGCGAAGGTCACCAGCAGCCAGAAAATCTGGCTGGGGTAGGTGTCGATACGCAATTGCGGCAATCCGCCTTTTCCATGTTCTTCGGCAGCGGCTGCATCATGCGTTGCATGCGCATCGCCTGGTGCTGCTTCCTCGTGAACAATCGCTTCTTGTTCCGTCGGCGCTTTTGAATCAGCAGCGGCCATCGCAGCCGGGATACCCAGCGCGAGGACCAATGCCA
>CAZUYV010000055.1:0-9159 GCA_964624435.1 uncultured Micavibrio sp.
ATGTATCTATGCATACTGTAGACGCAAAAGAAATAGGCATTTTCGCCAAAGATTCCGCCCACTGGTGGGATGTGAATGGGCCGTTTCGCCCGCTTCACCGCCTCAACCCGGTGCGTCTCACTTATATAAAGAGTGAGATTTGTAACCAGTATGGCCGCGATGACAAAAACCTGAAACCATTCAAGGAACTTTCCATTCTCGATATCGGTTGCGGCGGCGGATTGGTGTGCGAGCCGATGGCACGCCTCGGCGGCACTGTGACCGGGATCGATGCCGATGCCAATGCGATTGCCGTTGCCAAAGATCATGCGGCGGCTGGCGGATTGGATATCGCCTATAAGGCCCTCGCCACCGACGACCTGATTAAAACCAAACAGAAATTCGATGTCGTGCTGGCGCTCGAAATTGTCGAACACGTCGCGGATGTGGACAAGTTTGTGGATCATTGTGTGGATTTGTGCAAACCGGGCGGGATCATCCTCTTCTCCACCCTCAACCGCACACCAAAATCATTCCTGCTCGGCAAGATCGCGGCAGAATACATCCTCGGCTGGGTTCCGCAGGGAACGCATGACTGGAAGAAATTCCTGAAACCGTCCGAGCTGTCCCGCGCCATCCGCAATGCTGGTGCCAATGTCCAAGGCCTTCAAGGCATGGTGTTTGACCCGATCAAGGGCGGGTTCAAATTATCTGCGGATGATTTGTCGGTAAATTATTTTGTTTCAGTGTCAGTCGGTTCTGTCTGATCACGGCAGAATCCTTCAGAGCCCGGATTGATCACGGCACAGTCGATCTTATCGGCCAACCATTTCATCCCTGTATCCTGACCATCACCCAGGCGGATCCATTCTTTCTTGCCGTCGCGTTCGAATTCAATGCCATCATCGCTTGCCTTGGCAGGAAAACTGCGCGGGCCGTCAAGATTGGTGACGGTAATTTTGTATTCTTCACCGTCCCGTTCAATCTTTAAAGATGTCCCTTCCGGCCCGGTCCAGTCCCCAACCATGGAATCACCAAGCTGGTATTTGTTCACGCCATCCTGTGAATAACGAGGCGAAACATAACCATCACCATTCAAGTCCTGTGGTGGAATCTCTTTGGGCGCAGGAACGGATAAAGGTTGCAATTCCCCTTCCTGCACCGGTGCGTTGGAGGCAGGTTTTTCTTCCTTACAGGCAGCAAGGGAAGGAACCAGAAGAACAGCTGAAAGACCGAGAATGATTTTTTTCATTCCGCCATAGTAGGAATATGCGGCCATGATATCAAGCCGCATATCCATGAAAAATAATTACTTAGAAGGGTTAAAAGCCATGGCCGCAGGCATTGGCGCAGGGATAAGTGGCGCAGGTTGCGGCGCTCTGACCTGGACACCAGCAGCACTTAAAGCCTGAATACCTTTTTGCATTTCAACATTC
Source organism: uncultured Micavibrio sp. (assembly GCA_964624435.1). Classification (GTDB taxonomy): domain Bacteria; phylum Pseudomonadota; class Alphaproteobacteria; order Micavibrionales; family Micavibrionaceae; genus Micavibrio_A. The sequence continues at coordinate 1,416 of CAZUYV010000055.1, forward strand.
AGCATAGCCGGCTCCATCCCTTTATTTGGATCGCGGTTGTGAATGTCATCCCAAGTCGGCATGTCAAAAATCTCTTTTGCCGTTAGCTGGTATTCCTGAAGCTGCACTCTGGCTGCATTGTTAAACGGCAGAATTGGGCTGGGAGTTGTCACATCATTGGAACTGGCCAAAACATTACAAGGAACCGCCAGATAAACGGCCTTACCTTCGCGCTCCTGATGAAATATCAAAAAAGTCTGCTTATAATCTTTATAGCGGGCTACCATACTTACACACCTTCTAATTCACTGTTTTTGTTATTTAAGTGCGCCTTGATATCAAATCGTGACTTAAAAAGTCAAGCACTCCGCCATAAATTGTAATTATATTTCAATAAGCTATGCTTGTAGCGCATAGGAACATTCGAAAAAGTCATGAAAAATTTGCGCTGCAATGTATTCGAAGGGTTTTAAATCCCCGCCTTAGGATTTATCTTACTGGTATGTCAGGATTCTTTTTCATCGCCATGCTCGTCGCTATGTTCCTTGCCCTCGGCTCCCTTATCGTGGGGGTTATCTCCATGGCCAAGGGCGGCGAATTCAACCGAAAATACGGTAATAAGCTGATGCAGGCGCGGGTTTACATGCAGGGAATCGCTCTCGCCCTCTTTGTGCTCGCCATGCTCACCTCCGGCCAACAATAATTAAGGAAGCCATTATGAAGATACTTGTCCCGATCAAACGTGTGGTCGATTACAACGTTAAAATCCGTGTGAAGGCGGATGGCACAGGTGTTGATCTTGCCAACGTCAAAATGTCGATGAACCCGTTCGATGAAATCGCGGTGGAAGAAGCCGTGCGTTTGAAAGAGGCCGGCAAGGCAACTGAGATTGTCGTTGTGTCCATCGGTCCTGCCAAGGCGCAGGATGTGATCCGCACCGCTATGGCCGTTGGCGCCGACCGCGGCATATTGGTGCAGACTGATGTCGCCATCGATATCGGCGGCGTTGAGCCGCTGGCCGTTGCAAAAATTCTGAAAGCGATTGTCGAGGCAGAAAAGCCGGACCTCGTGATCCTTGGCAAACAATCCATCGATGATGATTCAAATCAGACGGGTCAGATGCTGTCCGCCCTTCTCGGCTGGGCGCAAGGCACTTTCGCCAGCAAGGTCGAGTTGGCTGATGGCAAAGTGAATGTCACGCGTGAAGTGGATGGTGGGCTGGAAACTGTTTCGTTGAAATTGCCAGCGATTGTGACAACCGATCTACGTTTGAACGAACCGCGCTATGCCGCCCTTCCCAATATTATGAAGGCAAAATCGAAACCGATGGAAACGAAATCCCCTGCCGACTATGGCGTTGATATCGCGCCGCGTTTGACCGTCGTCAAAGTGGCAGAGCCGAAAAAACGCGTGGGCGGCGGTAAGGTTGCCAATGTCGATGAACTTGTAGCAAAACTTAAAAACGAAGCGAAGGTGATCTGATCATGGCTATTCTCGTCCTTGCAGAACACGATAACAAATCCCTTAAACCGGCAACGCTCAATGCGGTGACGGCGGCCAGTAAATTGGGCGGCGATATCCATGTATTGGTGGCCGGTAAAGGCGCGGGTGCCGTAGCCGAGGCCGCATCGAAAGTCGCTGGCGTGACAAAAGTGCTTCATGCCGATGATCCGGCCCTCGAACACCAGCTTGCCGAAAACGTTGCACCGATCATTGTTGAACTGGCGGGCGACTATTCACACATCCTCGCCCCATCAACTACAACAGGCAAAAACATCCTACCCCGCGCGGCCGCCGTGCTCGACACACAGATGATTTCGGATATTTCCGGGATTGTTGATGCCGATACGTTCGAACGTCCGATCTATGCGGGTAATGCGATTGCGACGGTCAAATCATCCGACGCCAAAAAATTGATTACCGTGCGCGGCACGGCGTTCGATGCAGCGGCAACAAGTGGCGGTAGCGCGAGTGTTGAAAACATTTCTGCCAAGGGCGATAGCGGATTGTCGTCGTTTGTTGGCGCCGAAGTTTCCAAGTCAGACCGCCCTGAACTGACATCCGCCAAGATCGTTGTCTCGGGTGGACGAGGTTTGGGTTCGAAAGAAAACTTTGTCATCCTTGAAAAACTAGCCGACAAACTTGGCGCTGCTATGGGCGCAAGCCGTGCAGCGGTTGATGCGGGCTATGTCCCCAATGACTGGCAGGTTGGACAAACAGGAAAGGTCGTGGCCCCATCGCTTTATATCGCCGTGGGTATTTCCGGCGCGATCCAGCATTTGGCGGGCATGAAGGATTCCAAAGTCATCGTTGCCATCAACAAGGATGCGGAAGCACCGATTTTCGGCATTGCCGATTACGGTCTAGTTGGCGACCTGTTTGAAATCCTTCCCGAGCTAACTGAGAAAATCTAATTAGCCGAGATTGAGACCAACACGTGCGGCAAGGGTTTGAACAAAACCTTTGAGAGCGTATCCACGTGATTTCCATGTCAGATCGTTGGCATCAGCAATAACTTTTTCTATGGTCACATCATCGGCACCAGAAAGAAAAAGATTATAAGCCGCACGGTTTTTGCCGCTGGCGGCATTTTTATAATGGGCCGAAAGCTCACGGGAATTTGCCCCCGGTTTTGTTTCAACTTCGCCGATTGTGTTCAACGCCATAAAATACTCCTCATACTTGGTATGAAGAGAGCATAGGCCCAACCCAGAATATGTCAATATGGATAATCAGTCGGTTTTTAGCTTAAAGGCCGTACCGGCGAGTGCGGGCAGAATGGCGTTTTCCGTGTTGGCATCATCAAGAATAATGCCAGACATATTCGCCCCGGTGAAATCAGCTTCACGCAGATCCGCACCTGTAAAGTTGGCGTTGCTGAGATCCGCATCGCGGAAATTGACCATACGCATTTTTGAACCAGAAAAATCGGCATAAGTCAGTGAAGCATGACGGAAATCACAGGGTGAAAATCTCTTCGAGCCCTCCGCCCCGCCAAACATCAGCGGTTCGAAATTGCCTTTGCGAACTTTTGCGTGGTTGAAACGTGCACCCTTAAAGGATGATCCACGCATATCGACTTCATCCATATCGCAGCGGCGGAAGTCAGTTTCATCGAGCATGGAGCTTTGCATCTGTGTTTTGTAAAGATTCATACCGAAGAACCGTGCCTTTACGGCCTTTACGGCGGTCAGCGCGACCATCTTCAAAGTTTCTAATGGGCGCATATCATAACCGGATAAATCCAGTTGCTTGCCCGTTGCGCCGGCCGATGCCACCCATTGCAGGTGAACCTCGATCAACTTCGGTAATGGCTCTTCCAGATCTGTAATCGAAATCCCGATATTGGCGTCCGTAATGGCGCTTGAAATATCAACATCCATTTCACTGATTTCGGCCATGTTCACGCCAGTCAGAATGGCGGCATTCATATGCGCGCCTTTAAGCTTCGCACCCGCCAATGTCGCGCCGGACAAATCCGCACCCTGCAATTCGGCATTACGAAGATCAGCGCCGGAAACATTAATTCCGGTCATGATCGCATCGGAAAAGTCAGCAGCGTTTGCCATGGTCCCGACAAGGCGGGCACCGGAAAGATTGGCGCCCCGGAAAGAAACGCTCTCCCCCGTGTCATAAAGACCGGACTTCGAAAAACCGCCAACCCGGAGGTCGGCACGATCGAGGTTGGCATCGATAAGGTTTGCGCTTTCAATACGTGTTCCGCGCAGATCGCTGCGGGCAAAATTACAACGCGCGAGATTGGAATGGCTGAGATCGCAGGCGTAAAGACGGCTTTCGGAAAAATTCGCCTTCGACAAATCCATATCGGTCATCTTGCAGCCGGTAAAATCAGACTGGCGCATATCGCGATTGGTAATGGCGAGGCCGGAAAGATCTATATTCTTGAGCATGGCACGTCGTCCGCCGAGACGGCCCGACAAAAAGCGAGAATGAAGCTCAACCATGGCGTCGAGTTGAGCTTGTGTCATTGTTTCGAGTGGTTCGATTGTTTCCCGCGGATCGGACATGAATTGCCTGTGATTACCCCTAAGGCTTATTATTACCTTGAAACTGTTAAGAAACCATTCACCGCTATTGTGGAATGCGGCTCTGTGTCGAGAGAAAAACGTCGAAAAAACCCTTGGTGGCTGCGGACGTCCAGTCCGCGTCGCCTTCAAAACGATACAGAATAAGCCCATCTTTGCCTATCAGAAAACTGGTTGGTATGCCTGCAAGACCCAATTTGGCGCTAAAGCCCCCATCCTGGTCTAAATAGCCGGCGAAATCACCCAAGCCCCGCTTTTCCAGAAAGTTAAGGATCTCTTTATGGGTTTTCCCGGGTTCCAGAGCCACGCCGATAACTTCAAGCTGGCCGTCATAATGATCCGCGAATTGTTTTAGCGATGGCAACTCAACCACGCATGGCGCACACCATGTCGCCCAAAAATTGACCAACACCACCTTACCCTTGAAATCGGCCATGTGGACAGCACGGCCATCCGGCCCAACCACTGAATTATCCGGCAATTGCATTGGTTCGTCTGCCATGCGCACCCGCGCAAATTCGCGCGAGAACGCCGCCAGAACCTCGGGCGGGATTTCCGGCTGGGCGAAACTGCTCCATTCCTCCTCACGCTGATGCACATCACGCCATGAGGGGGCGTAATAACCAAGCGCTGCCGCGAGGGTAAACAGCAGGATTCCGAGGAGAGCGAATAAATACTTCTTGTGGGGCATGTCTTTTCCGTGGTTTTTTATAGTCTATGAAAAGCCTTAGCAAATATACAGCCCTATTTTTCCTGATCGCGTGTCTGGCGGCCACAACCGCTTGCGGAATCAAACCAAAAGATCTGGAACCGCCACCCGGCGCGGAAAACACCGAGTTTCCGCAAACCTATCCGAGAGCGGAGTAACTTCCATGCGTGGATTTGAGGAAAAAGACGGCGTGCTCCATGCCGACGGTGTTGCCCTACCCGCCATTGCGGAGAATGTGGGTACACCCTGCTATGTCTATGCCGCTTCCGTTATCGAAGACCAGTTCGCGCGTTTAAAAGGCGCGATGGAAAAAGCACTGCCAAAAGATCGCCAGCCATTATTATGTTTTGCCTGCAAGGCCAATAGCAATGTCGCGGTACTAGCCCTTCTCCGCTCCCTTGGTGGCGGATTGGAAATCGTGTCTGAAGGCGAATTGCTGCGTGGATTGAAGGCCGGGTTCGACCCATCAAAAATTGTGTCGACGGGTGTTGGGAAAAGCGAGCGTGAAATCGCGGCCTATCTGAATGCAGGCATTCACCAGATGAATGTGGAATCGATTCCTGAACTCTATCGTATCAATGACGTTGCGCAACGGCTAAACAAAACCGCCGATGTTGCCTTCCGCCTGAACCCCGATGTTGCGGGCGGCGGTCATGATAAAATCTCTACGGGTCGTAAAACTGACAAGTTCGGCATTGTTGAAGAACAGATGTATGAGGCGTTTGGAATTGCCAAGGGTCTGTCGCATATACGGCCTGTCGGTCTTTCCATGCATCTGGGATCGCAAGTATCCGATGTCGAACAATTCAAGGTCGCATTCGGACGCATACCCGAAGTTGTTAAATCCCTGCGGTCGCAGGGATACACCGTGGATCGCCTCGATATCGGCGGTGGGTTCCCGATTGTCTACAACGATGAAAAATTGCTCGATCTCAATTCCTATGCAGAATGGGTGAATGAAATTATTGTGCCGCTGGGCACAGAAATTATCATGGAACCGGGACGCTATCTGGTCGGCAACGCCGGTGTGATTCTATCGACGGTAGAGTATGTGAAAGAAACGCCTGCCCGCGACTTCCTTGTCCTCGACGCCGGTATGGACAATCTGATCCGCCCCGCCATGTATGGCGCCTACCACGGTATTGAACCTGTGGCGGAACAAAACCGCGCGCGTAGAACATACGATATTGTCGGCCCAGCGTGCGAGAGCGGCGATAAATTCGGCATCCGCGACCTGCCGGAAATGAAGCAGGGCGAATTGTGCGTTATCCGCTCAGCTGGTGCCTATGGCATGTCGATGGCATCCAATTACAACACGCGCCCCATGGCGGCAGAGGTCCTGGTGCAGAATGGGCAATATTCAATCATTCGCGCTCGCCAGACATATGAAGACTTGATGGGCCTCGATATCATTCCGGACTGGATTAAGGACGTTTCCTGATTCTATTGAGAAGAAGAGAGAAAATTTTCTTCTCCCACATCCATTCGATCAACCAGAAAAGAAGCGCGCAGGCAGCCCCCATGGCCCAACCAGCCAGAACGTCGCTCGGCCAATGCACGCCCAGATAAACCCGGCTTATACCCACCATCATCGTTATAATCACAGGCAAGATGATGAAATAGAGTTTCAGATTCAGTGTCTTGTGCGTAGAGGCAATCAGCATTCCTATCGTTAAATAGACAAGAGCGGCCATCATCGAATGCCCGCTCGGAAAGCTGCTGGTCAGATGATAGGAACCATGCGGAACAAGATTGGGCCTTGGACGATCATAGCCATATTTCAAAAGGTTGGAGATAAGCGTTCCCATGCCGATGGTAAAAAGAAGATACAACGCACGGCCGGGCCTGCGCATCATAAAGAGATAGAAAGCGGCGCCCAAGGTGACCAATGTCAAAACGGCAATCCCGCCGAGCCCAGAAATATCCCGCGCCATTTCCTCAATCAATGGCGGGCCCCAAGGATTGTCCGGGTTATTTTTATCGCGCATCATCATAAGAATGGATGTGTCTATGGAGTGGGTATCGCCTTCACCCACGTCGTCCGCAATCTCCAGAAAACCCGAGATGCAGAACCAGAGCAAAAGAAATGCGGAGAGAACTGCGACTTCGAGAAAATCCAGTTTTGCTCGAATCCCCGCATAGATATCGCGTAATTTCTGCATTTATTCTTCTATATGTGGATGCGTTTCAGCAGCAGGTTCTTTGGCATGATCGGCCACTGGCGCGGGTTCATCCTTCTTCGCTTCGGATGCTTCCGCCTTCAGGTAGCTAAAAGCAAAGGTCACATTGGTGGCGCCATCCGGCACGGATGGATGAACGACATTAAAGGAAACATGATCTTCACCCTTCACCGTTTTGGCGGGTGGCGCAATCAGCACACGATCCAGCACCTTGTCATTCATGTCGATGAAGGACGCCATGATAGCCGGAATTTCAAGCTCAACCGATTTCAGATTGTTGACGTCGCCCATCATCGTCACCTGCTTGCCATCAAACTTTGCTTGCAGGTTGGCGAGCGACAATCCCTCCCCGGGCGGAACCGGTTTCATACCAAAGAGGCTATAGAGCATATTCGAAGGAGGCCATGCGCGGCTGATTTGCGGTTGCATCAGAAGCAACGCCCCAAAGACCATAATGAAAACGAGCGCCGCGGCGGCAAATCCACCGAGCCTGCCGGACGACGTGGATTTTTTGCCCCTGGCAGGCGGAATAACGAGGTCTTCCTGCGGCGCCGGGCGAACACCTTCGGGAATGGAAACGGTTTCAATCTCTTTCTGTAAAATAGATTGAAAATCACCCACAGCGACCTGCTCAGCGCCGCTGAAGTCAACTTCCGCTTCTTCGGGTGCGAAAACGGTATCGTCCGGCTCCCCAAAAAGCGCCTCATCGAGCCCTTCTTCGCCATCCTGGAACCATTGATGTCCGCAATGGGCGCATTTTACCCGCCGCCCGTTTGGGCCGACGGCCCCTTCGGCGACAAGATAACGCATGGTGCAGGACGGGCAGGTCA
>CAZUYV010000056.1:0-9152 GCA_964624435.1 uncultured Micavibrio sp.
GCCGCGCTCGATGCTGCCACGCAACTTGGCATTAAGGTTGATCCGAAATCCAACTGGGGTCAGATCGTTGTCGCCGTGTTCGATGAAAAGGTTGAACACACTTTGGTCAACCCAACCCACGTAATCGACCAGCCGCTGGATATTTCTCCGCTGGCCAAGGTTCATCGCAACAACCCGCGCCTTGTCGAACGGTTTGAAACCTTCTGCAATGGCTGGGAAATCATCAATGCCTTTACCGAACTGAACGATCCGAAAATTCAACGTCTGCGGTTCGAAGAACAGGTCGCGCAACGCGAAGGCGGCGATGAAGAGGCGCAGATGATGGATGATGATTTCGTTACCGCGCTGGAATACGGTCTGCCACCGACGGGTGGTTGGGGCCTTGGCGTTGACCGTGTTGTCATGCTGCTCACCAACTCGCACAATATCCGCGACGTTATCGCCTTCCCGACATTGAAACCGAAGAAAGACTAATCATGGGCGCTGCACTGGATCAGGCTGTTGAGGCCGTATACACATCGTTGAACAATGACAATGATAACATCGATGCCTGCATCGCGGCGTTGAAAGAGGCCGCCAAGTCCGAAGGCGCGAAGGAAGTTTCCCTGAAGCCGGATCGCCTTCCTGTCCCAAATCGCGAAGGGCGTTTGCTCCTGAAATCCTATTTCAAAAAACGCGGCGTCGCCGTGACGTTTGAAAAGGGCGAATAGTCACTCTATTACGGCGCCTATTTTTCAATGATTTTGAACATTTTCAAGTGATCAATGGCGGTTTGTCGCATGGCCTCCCAATGGCTTAGATAACGTTTTTGATTATAGGAGATTTGGTACAATATGCCATCGTTCGTAAATTTATGCGAACAAACAGAATTCTCAGCCTTTTTAAATTCATCTATGCTAGAGCACTCAATAAAACTAATGATATTTCCTTCGGAACCCTTCTCAATGTAAACGGTTGACCACAACTTTAAGGAATCTTTTCTTCGATGATACCAGTTGAATCCATCCAGTGTGCCAAGAGATTTGGCTTTTTCTTCCTTAGTTAAATAGGCCCGACGATTTTTCACCATGGTTTCAATAGAGGGCCGAATTTTTTCATTTTCTAATAACATTTGTCCCCAATAACCATTTCTACGTAGCTGTTCTTTCTCGTCAGTAGGGATAGTTCTCCAAGGCCTATAGTCAGGCAATGCATAGAGCATTAGAGCGTCATTTTTATTGGCCTCATTTTCCCATCCATCTAGCGTGTTGCGTGGGAATGAAAATTCTTTGTCACCAAACGTTAAAGAAATTTCTCTAGTGGGATGATTTCCGTAGAAAACGATACCAAGAAGGGCAATAAACAGGCAGCAGCATAAAATGAGAGCGCTCTTCATAGTGTTTTAAACCCCGCCTTCGGCAATCCCATGCCTTCGCGGCCATACTGGTCACCCTTGTTCGGCGTGAAATCGGCAGACCAAGCATTGACAATATCGGTCAGCTCCGGCCGTTCGCGCTCTTCTGGTTTTTCCATTTGCTCGCCGATATAAATGAAACCCGCGACATGGTCGCGGCCATCCAGTTTCAACGCCGCGCGAACCTGCTCATTATATGCATACCATTCAGTGACCCAGTTGGTGCCAAAACCGAGCGCGTTCGCGGCGAGGCATAAATTGTAACAGGCTGCTCCCGCGCTCAATATCTGCTCCCACTGCGGCGCCTTGCCTTCCTTGATGCGTGATATCACCGCAATCACCAACGGGGCTCGCAGAAAACGCTCAGCTTCAAGGTCGAGCTTCGCCGGCGCGGCCTCCGCATCCTCGCTGACATAGGCTTTGCGCAACACTTCCCCAAACGCGACCCGTGCATCGCCTTCGAAGGTAATGAACCACCACGGCGCCAGCTTGTTGTGGTCGGGCACGCGCGCCGCCGCCGCCAGTATCTGCTGGATCTGTTCAGGCGAGGGGGCCGCGCCGCCCATAATTTTGATGGGTGTCGAACGGCGGGTATTCAGGATATTCAACAGGTTGGCATTATTCATTGACATAACTCACAGTATTTTCTAGTGTCCGAGCATATCAATAGAGGGTGTGACATGTCTACGCTTGGTACAAGGCTGAACCGTGAGCAGAAGGATGCAATGCTCGACCAGATGCGCCGGGACTTGCGCGGCAAGATTATGGGTTCGAAAAATCTCTCGACTCTCGAAAAAGAGATCGATGACGTTATCCGCCAATCGCGTAAATACGCAACCGGAAAAAGGGCACGCTATTTCCGTGAAGATATTACTCATAGCCTGAGGGATCGCATACAAGCGGACATCGGTCTTTGTAATCCATGGGTTCCCCGTGAAGGGCGCGATCCTTTAAAACTCGCCGACATCGCCAACAGGATTGATAACAGCATCGGCGGGTGGGCCGGTGCAAAGCTCGCTCAGGATATATCCATGCGTATTATTGAAGATGTGCGTGCATTGCCTAATTTCGAGCACAAGGCGCAGAGCGTTTCTTATTTTGGCACGCTCATGCATAAAATAGGGGCAACCAGCAGCTTCTATAGAGGATTAAACAGAGAAGCCTTCTTAGAAAAAATGGTCAAAAAAATATCTGGTCTGAGCAATGCGGAAGAGGCGATAAATCTCACGGCGCATACGATCAAAGCGTTTCAGGTGATTGGTGTCCCCGAACGACAGGCAACCAATTTGAAGATTCATTTCCTCGCATCGATTGCCAGAGATGAAACACCAGCCAAACCTTTGGCCGATCCTGCCATCGTTGAATTCAACGGCCAGCGTTTTGAACTCTAACTAGCCTATGAACGGCCCCTTATACTCTTTCCATTGCGACGGGCGTTGTTCCACCGGCACGGCGTCCCACCCACGGTTGAGAACATCGAGTTCAGGATCGAGGAATTTGCCATCCTTCATCACGGCCACACCATCCAGATACATATCGCCGAGCATCGTTGTGATATCCCAGTGATCGAGGCTGCTATTACCATTGTTCATATACACGGGCTTGCCGAGATAGTTGGTGATCTGGTACGCCTCGCCGAGCGCGAGGTGGAAGGATGAACTGACTTTCTCCACCAGCAATCCATTGGCGACATGGCGTTTCAAATGCGGATTGGTGCCGATGCCGAGTTCGCCGACATAGGCATTGTTGGGTGCGCGGTCCAGATATTCCTGAAAATTCTGCGCGCCTTGTGCGGCCTCGAACGATACCAGTTTTCCCGCTTCGAAATGCAAGGTCAGGTCTACAATCAATTTGTTCTTGTCCGCCTTGGGCAGGAACTTGCCCTTGGATACGATCACACCATTGATGGAGTCGCGGCGCGGCGCGCTGAACACTTCCGACCCCGGGATATTCTTTTTCGTCTGGCTGTTGGCAAAGGTGAAATGGCGGCCATCGGTATCGATCAACGACATCGATATATCTGTGCCCCACTGGTTGGTAAACCGCACAGTGCTGGCGGCTTCCAGTTTTGCAATCAAATGCTCGTTGGCCTTTTCAATCCACGCATCGGGCTGGTCGCACATTTCGAAATAGAGGTTGAGATATTGTTCATAGGGAATGCCATCGATCTCTGCATCCACCTGCGTGGGATAGGCGGTGATCGTAAACATGATCTGGCCGGTCAGCGTGCGGTTGCTGAAACTTTTCGTCATGATGCTGAATTGCTTGGCCCGTTCCTTGTTTTCCGGCACGGGGCTTTCCGGCGTTGAATTGGGGCCGGCATAGCTGCGATGGGTAATCTTATCGTGCCGCGCCAGGTAATAATCGGCATAAGGCTGCATCGCTTCATCGCTGATATGGTTGTAAATCAGGCGCGTGAAAGATTCATCCTGCACGCCCAGAACAAACGGGATGCGCTTATCCTTGATCATCTCGATCAAGGGACGGGCGATATGGTTGGCGCCTGCGCCCATGGTCACGATGACATGCGCGTCCTTGTTATCGTCCGGCACATTGAACAAACGTTTGCCCAGCGATTCCTGTTTGCCGATATCGGCGGGCAGGGGGGTATGGTTCTTCCATGTTGGCAGATTGTAATGATCGAACTGAGCGCGAAATGTTTCGTTGCCAATCAACCCGGCTTTTAAAATCGTCACAACACGCCCGGCGCGCTGCGCGGCCTCAATCAAATCATCGGTGTTGGTATAGGGGGCTTTCAGCCCGGCGATGGCGCTCTCTGCCTCTTTTACGAACAGCGACTCTGGCGAAGTTCGGGCTTTCTCAAGTTCGGGCAAAAGATCGGAAAAATAGGGGCTGATATCGGCGTTAATCATCATTAATTCCTGTAGAAAAACTCACGTGGAAAACGCCCCAGTATAGGCCAGACGAAGCCTTTTCACCAGTGCTGTAAAATGTTTGACTAACGGTGGGTGTTTGCCTATGGTCGCGGCAAATTAGGCCGGATAAACGGCCCGAATATAAAAAGAAGGTGTGTAAATATGGGTTATGCTTATGATGTCGACCGTTTCATCGGCCAAGGTGAATCCCAGACATTGAATAAACAATTGTCTTTGATTACAGGCGAACATCTTCCTGCGACACAGGACACGGCGCCGATCACACTAAGCTCTGCCTTTAAAATTCAAAATGGTATCAGTGGGCTTATAGATCACCTTAATGGCGAACCAGTGCCAGCCGATAAAGCTTTTGCTTTTCGTACGTTTGGCTTACAGACTGTGCGGGATATCGACACCGTATGGTCGGCTGCGATTGTAAAAGATTTTTTTAAGGCATCAAAACCGCTCGGCCTTGGCATGGAAGAGGTAGGGTTCGTTGCGGAAATGACGAGCACATTGGCCGTGCGTTTAGGGAACGATGTGTCCGATGGTCCTTTGTCCTTTGCAAAACTTCGTATCATTGCCGTTGAATCTACGCTCGAAACCATGAATGCGACATTCACAGCAGGTGATGTGGATCAGGTCGCACAGGGGCTGTATGAGAATTTCTATGGTACGTTCCGTGCGGGGCGAAGCCACCTTGGTCAAACTATGCATGATGTCGAAAAATTGATCGACCGTGTAGAACGCCATCTCACCATCGGCTAATCAATCCAGTTCGGGGCTGAACGGGTCGGGCAATTGCCAGTCATACTGGAAATACCCGACGATGCCGCCGAACCATGCGCCCATCAATCCGTAATCGCGCGCCATATTAAATCGTTTCGTGGCTGATCCGGCGATCGCGCCGTTCATGTCAACCGCCGTTAGTGGGGGCTGCGGCATTTCTTTGATAACTTTTTTCGCATCGGTGATGGCAATTTCTTTTTGGTAGTATGCTGTTGCGGCATACATCGAACCGCCTAGCGCCGATGCGCCGAGAAAGGCACTACCCAAACGTTTCATGAAGATGCGGCGGTTGATCGCCTCGTTGTTATCAGACATAGAAAACTCTCCCTGCTACTAAGGCAAAAATCCTAAAGACTGCCCGACCTTATGTCAATGGCCGGGGAGTTGCCATTTTGTTCCCGCCGCCTTATATATAAACCATGCGCGGAGTCATAGAAGTCAATCAGGCGGCCAGCAACCCTTTCGAGAGTTCACCGCCCTTTAAAATCAATTCGGAATACAAACCGTCTGGCGACCAGCCCGAGGCGATCAAGAAACTTGTCGAGGGGCTGGAGGCGGGGCTGACCGACCAGGTCCTGCTCGGCGTCACGGGTTCCGGCAAAACCTTCACGATGGCGCAGGTCATTCAGGAAACGCAGCGCCCGGCGCTCGTCCTTGCGCCCAACAAAACCCTCGCCGCGCAATTGTACGGGGAAATGAAGGCGTTCTTCCCTGACAACGCGGTAGAATATTTTGTCTCGTTCTACGATTACTATCAGCCCGAAGCCTACGTGCCCCGCACCGACACCTATATTGAAAAAGACAGCTCCATCAACGAACAGATCGACCGGATGCGCCACGCCGCCACCCGCGCGATTTTCGAACGCCGTGATCTGATCATCGTCGCCTCCGTTTCCTGCATCTACGGGATCGGGTCGAAGGAAGATTATCAGGCCATGACGCTCGACATCCGCAAGGGCGACAAGATGGACCGGCAGGAACTGATCGGCAAGCTGATCACCCTGCAATACAAGCGCAACGACATCAATTTCGAACGCGGCACGTTCCGGGTGCGCGGCGACACGGTGGAATTGTTCCCCTCCCACATGGAAGACAGCGCCTGGCGCTTCTCCCTGTTTGGCGATGAGGTGGAAGAGATCGTGGAATTCGATGCGCTCACGGGGGAAAAACAGGGGCGGATGGATGGCGTGCGCGTGTACGCGAATTCCCACTACATCACGCCCGGCCCGACGATGGCGCAGGCGATCAAACAAATCCAGCATGATATGAAGGAACAGGTCGCGTGGTTTGAATCGCAAGGCAAATTGCTGGAGGCGCAACGCCTCGCGCAACGCACGCAATTCGATGTTGAAATGCTGATGGCGACGGGCATGTGCGCCGGGATTGAAAATTATTCCCGCTATCTGACGGGCCGCGCGCCGGGTGAGGCGCCGCCGACCCTGATTGAATACCTGCCCAAGGACGCGCTGATTATTTTGGATGAGAGCCACGTCATGGTGCCGCAACTGGGCGCGATGTATAATGGCGACCGCGCGCGCAAACAAACGCTGGTGGATTACGGCTTCCGCGTGCCCGCCGCGCTCGATAACCGCCCGCTGAAGTTTGAAGAATTCAACGCCATGCGGGGGCAGATCGTTTATGTGTCCGCCACGCCCGGCCCGTATGAACTGGAACAAACCGGCGGCGACTTTGCGGAACAGATCGTCCGCCCCACGGGGCTGATCGATCCGCCGGTTGAAATCCGCCCGACGGAACATCAGGTGGATGATCTGATGTCCGAATGCCGCATTGTCGCGGAAAAGGGCGGGCGCGTCCTCGTGACGACGCTGACGAAAAAAATGGCCGAGGCGCTGACGGAATATCTGACGGAAAACGGCGTGCGCGTTCAATATCTCCACTCCGATATTCAAACGCTGGAACGCATCGAAATCATGCGCGATCTGCGGATGGGCGAATTCGACGTGCTGGTGGGCATCAACCTGCTGAGGGAGGGGCTCGATATCCCCGAATGTATGCTGGTCGCCATTTTGGATGCGGACAAGGAAGGGTTCCTGCGCTCCAAAACCTCGTTGATCCAAACCATCGGCCGCGCGGCGCGGAACCTCGATGGCCGCGTGATCCTGTATGCCGACAGCGTGACCAAATCGATGCAGGCCGCGATTGACGAAACGGATCGCCGCCGTGAAAAACAAGTGATCTATAACAAGGAAAACAACATCACCCCCGCATCCATCAAACGCAATATTTCCGATGTGATGCATTCTGTGTTTGAACGGGCCGACCATGTCGATGTGGAACGCACCATCATGGGGCTGGCGGAAGATGAACAGGCCGCCCTGCAAAACCCTGCCCAATTCCAGAAACATATCAAAAAGCTGGAGAGCGATATGAGGAAGGCCGCCGCCGACCTTGAATTTGAAGAGGCAGGACGCTTAAGGGATCAAATCCGTAAGTTAGAGGCGCTCGATCTCGGCTTCACAGGCGCGATGACCAACCCGCGTCTGGCAAATGGCTGGAGCGTGAATAGCAGCGCCCCAACAAAATCCGGCGGGCGGAAGAAGCGCTAACTATTCTTTTTTAATTTAGGAAAAGTTACGATTTGGTCGGCGCTGAATATAGCGCTGCGACATTTTTTTAGGTATTCATCGTCAGGATTATTATCTAAAATATCTTTTGCTACCAAAAATAAGTCTAAAGAGCGGATCAAAGCTGTCTTATTTCTTTTTGCCGCCTGTAAACATTTTTCCGTAAAGTAATCCCCCCGTTCTTTCGGATCTTTTAGACGGCAAGCGTTTCCAATTAAAGCTCCTTTGGCAATAACTGAAACTTCGTCTCTTTCAAAATCTTCGTGTATGTTGGTTTCTAATTGTCTGAACTTCTCTATATTAATCGGCTTATTATCTTTGCCTTCTACTTCCCCGATAATTCTCCCCTCTTCTGATTCAAAGACGACATCAAATTCCGAAGTATGATTCTGAAATTTTTTGGTTGTAAAGCCTAATATCTTCAAAGCCATCATCACACTCTTTTCAAGATGCTCTCCTGTTTCATAAAGCAGGTCTTTTAACCCTTGTTCATTCTCTAATTTTTTTCTTAGTTCATTGTCTTTTTCAGATAATTTTTTTATAGTTTTTGAAAGATCTTGTAGCTCTTTTTCAATTGAAATTTCTTTTACTAATTTATAATTTTTACTTTCTAACCAACTTGGTGTTGATGATTTTTTATCAGTGCGCGAAAATTGACTGTTTAATTCTTTTATATTGCCAATAAATTTTTTGCATAGGGCAACTCCATCCTTGTTCCAAAATTCTGTGCCATCCTTAAAATAAGTTAAATCTGTATTTTCAAAATTTATGTATGGGAGTAATATTAAACCGTTATCTTTGTTTTGGTTTTTGATGAAACCACCAACAGACTTTCCGCCAGTTTTTGTTTCAATGAATGGTATGGCATCCTCACAGTTTAGATAAACTCGATATTCACTGTTTTTTTCTAATGCATTCCAATATTGAGATAGTGATTTTCCTGAAGGTAATAGCTTCATGGATTTACCGCGGACATTTAATACGTTTACATTGTTTGGTAAAAACCTATAGTTTGAATAACTGCCCGTATCTGTGTATATGGACTCTTCTTTATTTAAGAGTACGAATATATTTTTTCCCGCATCTAAGGCTTCTATAATTTCTCTTTGCCAATGAAAAATGGAGCCTGCATAATCAGAGGCTTGTTTAGCATTAAGGACTCTTCTTCCATTAAAGTCTAATTTTCCAAGAGCGACTTGTTCCTTTATATTCGGAAAAAATATGCAAATATCGTAATCGTGAAGAGACACGTTTGAGGAAAATTCCTCACAACTAACGTTGCTATCTTCTGAATGAATTTCGTTGCCTATAATTATAATATTCATATTGTTTTTATAGTTACTCACTCACTTAATTACAATGCAAAAGAAATGTATGAATTGATAAAGTCTTACTTTTGCACGTTTTGCGCGGGTGCTTGGCTGACGCCAACCGCCGCGCCGCATTCATTAAAGTGGGCCCACATTAAAATCTCGTAATTTGGGACTGGATGGGATAGGATGGGTTCAA
>CAZUYV010000057.1:0-9118 GCA_964624435.1 uncultured Micavibrio sp.
ATCTTTTTGGCCGCTTCACTCATGATTTCTGGATACCTTTATTCGATGCATTTTTTATAGCACGCACACCATTCCATAGACAGAAAAAAGTAGGTTTTTTCGTCTGTTTTTCAACACCATAACCGATTGAAATACAATAATATTTTGAGGTCAGTTTTTTTCAATTCTGGCGTCATGAACCGACCAGAATTGCGCGCGTTTTTGGGCAGCAGAAAACAGCGATTCATCGGTTCCTGTCATCCATACTTGACCGCCAAGTTCAATGAGCAAATCGAATAGCGCAGCCCTGCGGTTGATGTCCAGATGCGCCGCAACCTCATCAAGGAGCAGCACGGGTGGCGCTCCCCGCTCTGCCTCCATCAATCTTGCATGGGCAAGAATAATACCGATCAGAAGAGCCTTTTGCTCACCTGTCGAGCATTGATCGGCGGGCATGTCCTTGGCGGCATAATGGACGACCAGATCGCCCTTATGCGGCCCCGTCGATGCGCCGCCGGTTTCGGCATCGCGGACGCGCGATTGTTCCAGTTGATAGGCGAACATTTCTTCCACTTCCACGGCAGGGGTTTTGGATAGCAATTCTTCCACTGTTCCGGACAAATGCAGTTTCGCCTTGGGAAAGAACGTTTCTTCGCGTTCATGGGCAGAATCGCAAGCCGCCTGTAGCCGCCCGACAAAATCAATCCGCGCCGCCGCAATGGCAATGCCTGTTTCTGCCATCTGGGATTCCAAGCCCGAAAGCCATGTTGGATCGCCTTTTTCTTCCCGCAAAAGTTTGGAGCGCTGCGCCATCGCGTTTTCATACCGTGTTACACGGCCCGCATGGGATGGATCGAAGGCGAAGACCAACTTATCAAAAAACCGGCGGCGACCACCCGCCGTATCGAGGAACAGCCGGTCCATCTGCGGCGTCAGCCAGATACAGGCAAGGTAATCAGCCAATGCCACTTGCGATTTTGCCGATGCGCCATTGATCCGCACGGCACGCTTACCCGTAGCAGGATCGAGCCCGGTTCCAAGTTGCACGGTGGCGCCGCCTGTTTCCAACTGTGCCGATATTGCCCATGCGGCCCCGGCATCGCGTTTTTGAATTTCATCATTCGCGGCGCTGCGAAGGCCGCGCCCGGCAGTTAGCAGAGAAACGGCCTCCAGTACGTTGGTTTTCCCAGCACCATTGGGACCGCAGAGTATGACAAGCCCAGAATGAATGTCATCCATCCGCACGCTGTTATAACAGCGGACATTGTGCAGCAGGAGATTTTGGACAAAAGACATTGGTTTTAGCGGGCCTTTTCATGAAAAAAGGCACGAATTTCTCCGTGCCTTTCAAATTTATTGTTACTACGAATTAAACCCGCAGTGGCATCAGAACGTAAAGGGCGGACGCATCACTTGCATCCTGAATGATCGTCGGGCTGGCAGCATCAGCCAATGTGAGACGACATCCATCGCCTTCGATCTGCTGGGTAATGTCGAGCAGGTAACGGGCATTAAAGCCAATTTCCATGTTGTCGTTGCCGTTGACTTCGAGGTCTTCCGTTGCAGACCCTGACTCCGGCGAGTTCGCAGACAGTGTCATCGTCTTGCCGTTCAGCGTAATTTTCACGGCACGGGATTTGCCATCGGAAATTGTCGATACGCGGTCAATCGCCTGTGAGAATGCCTTAGGATTAACTTCAACGATCTTGTCGTTACCCTTGGGAATAACGCGCTGATAATCCGGGAACGTCCCGTCAATCAGTTTCGATGTCAGGATAATATGGTCGAAATCAAAACGGATTTTGCTTTCAGACAGGCTGATTTTTATTGAATCCCCTGCTTCTTCGACAAGCTTGCGCAGCTCACCAACCGTTTTGCGAGGGATGATGATACCCGGCATGCCCGCAGCGCCTTCCGGCAATGGCATTTCAAACAGGGCAAGACGGTGTCCATCGGTCGCGACAGCGCGCAATAAATTTAAACCATCTTTGTCGGCAGCATGCAGGTAGATACCGTTCAGGTAGTAGCGTGTTTCTTCTGTCGACATTGCAAACTTGGTGCGATCGATCAGGTTGCGCAGTTCATTGGCCGGCAGAGCAAAGGATGTCGCAAGTGTTCCCTGGCTCAGTTCCGGGAAATCAGCAACAGGCAGACAAGCAAGACGGAAGTTCGAGCGACCAGCTTTCACCGTCATCTGGTTACCGGATTGATCGAGGTCCAGAGTCACTGAGGCATCATCAGGAAGCTTCTTGACGATATCGAACAAGGTGCTGGCAGGCGCTGTCGTTGCGCCGGAACGTTCAACATTGGCCGCAACGTTTTCATTGATTTCAAGATCCATGTCGGTGGTGGACAGGCTCAGTTCGCCATCTTCAGCGCGCAAGAGAACGTTGGAGAGAATGGGAATAGTCGTCCGACGTTCAACCGCGCTCTGGACGTGGTTCAGCGCTCTCATCAATGCGGCACGATCAATGGTAATTTTCATGGGCAGCCTTCCAGCTCTCTCTTCGACAAAAGTTTACGTATTGAATGTTTGAAGTGATTCGACTATAGCGTGGCGTACCTAGCGCAACAAGGGTTTTCCGGCGTTTTCCCCGCAAAGCTTGCACCGCTTGAAAAGATGTCATAGCCTCCCGAAACCATGGCGAAGACTATTGTCATATATCAAGATGAGGGGGTGGGAAAGTTCGGGTTTTCCTGCCTGAAATCCTTTTTCAAAAATGATGGCGTGCGCCTCGCAGACGCGAACGCCGTCATCGATAATTCCGCCTTTGGAGGTGCCGATATCTTTGTGATGCCGGGCGGGGCAGATCTGCCTTACTGCAAGAAACTGAATGGTGCTGGCAACCGCAATATCCGTGCCTTTGTTGAAGGCGGCGGGACGTATCTGGGTATTTGCGCCGGGGCTTATTATGCCTGCACCTCCATCGAATATCACAAAGGCCGGAATGATGAAATTTGCGGGCCGCGTGAACTGGCACTGATCAATGCTGTGGGCATCGGCTCACTCCCTGAACTTGCCCCTTATTACGATGATAGACTGCACACTGCCACCGTTGCCAATTTAACATTGGCAGATGGGACAACAGCCCCTACCCTTTATTTCGGTGGTTGCCGATTTGACCTGAAAGAAAAAGCCGATATTCTGGCACGCTATGATTTTGGCAATAAACCCGCCGCAATCATCGGAAAAAATGTCGGCAAAGGCCGCGTTATCTTAAGCGGTGTTCATGCAGAAGTATCTGCAGAAGACATGAAATCCTATCCACTCGAAGAGGGCGATAATCCGGTGAAGCGGGAAGACATCGCCGCAGGCTTACAAAATTCCCGCAGATTCTTACAGAATCTGCTGAACCAAGAGGAAAGAGTATGACAATACGCGTTTACACTGGCACTGGCACCGCCCTTAAAGGATCACCTCTTCTGGTGCACGAACTAAGAAAATACGGCCTAGATGCATGGGGCATTGACCACAATGAAATGCTTACCTCGGATGATTGGAAAAAAAATACATCTACCCTCATTTTTGCAGGCTATTCCGTACGCAAGTTTAAAGAGGCCCTTGGCGAAGGAGTCTTGAATGACATTCAAAATCTCGTCAAGGAAGGAGCCTTTGACTACGTTGGCATTTGTGCCGGCGCTGCCTTTGCAAGTGCCCAAATTAAATACAGGGTTATCGACTATCCAGACACAACTGAGAAACAAATTCAGAATACAGGGCTAGGATTTTTCAACGGGTTGGCAAAAGGACCTTCGAAGGCTATCACCCACTTGCCCTTTAGTGGGGGTTCAGAAAATCTGCTTCTTATCCGCCTCCGCGGCATCTCGGATCAACGTCGATTTAACGCCTTCCATTGGGGCGGTCCGGACCTGTTTCCTCTCGCCCCTATAAAACAAGAAGATGGTCGCATCCTTTCAACACTTGATGGACATGGGGCCCCCCTCTCCTATCGCCTGAAATATGGCCAAGGGAATGTGACGATTTATTCCTACCATCCTGAAATCAACGCGGACAATGTCCATCGATGGGCCGAAATACGCCTGATGACGAGTGACGAAGCAAAGCGACTGGAAAGATTGGCGAGCAAAATGGACGATACAGCCTTCAAACGTTTTCTCGATGAAACAGGAATAAGGCCAAAATCAGAAGTCGAGGCCCCCTCACCCTGGCGTTCATTATTGCCCTTTTAAAAAAATCCCCTGTAAGATTGCTCTTGCAGGGGATTTTTCACACACTCCATTACTGGAATTTTATCAGCCGGTCAGCGCGCGCTTGATGACTTCGACGTCCTGCGCGAAGGATGCATCCTCGGTTGACAGCTCCTCCACCTTGCGCACGGCGTGCATAACGGTGGTGTGGTCGCGACCGCCGAACTTGCGTCCAATTTCAGGCAGGCTACGTGCTGTTAATTGCTTGGCAAGAAACATCGCCACCTGACGTGGACGGGCCACGTTGCGGGAACGGCGAGCCGAATGCATATCGGCCAGACGGATATTATAGTGTTCAGCCACTTTGCGTTGAATTTCATCAATCGTGATGCGGCGGTCATGGGAACGCAGAAGGTCTTGCAAAACTTCTTGCGTACTTTCCAGTGTGATCGCCTGTTTGGCAACATCAGAATGAGCGACGATGCGGTTTAGGGCGCCTTCCAGTTCACGGATATTGCTGGTGACTTTCAGGGCGAGGAATTCAAGAACAGCCTCAGGCACATTTGCATTCAATTGCTTGCGTTTTGCCTGAAGGATGCCAAGACGCAGTTCATAGGTGCTTGGTTGAATATCGGCAACAAGACCCCAGGCGAGACGGGAACGAAGACGTTCATCTATGCCTGTCAGGTCAGAAGGAGCCTTGTCGGCAGAGATAATGATCTGCTTGTTCTGATCTACCAAAGCATTGAATGTGTGGAAAAATTCTTCCTGTGTTGATTCCTTACCGGAAATGAACTGGATATCATCAATCATCAGAACATCCACCGAACGGAAGAATTCCTTGAAGGCCATTGTTTCGTTGCTGCGCAGGGCACGCACGAACTGATACATGAATTTTTCAGCCGAGAGGTACATCACGCGCTTGTTCGGGTGATTGTCGCGCATTGCCTGAGCAATTGCATGCATCAGGTGAGTCTTACCAAGGCCAACGCCACCATAGATAAAGAGCGGGTTGAATGGTACGGAAGCGCTTTCGACAACACGTCGGGCCGCAGCATGGGCCAGCGCGTTTGGCTTGCCAACGACGAATGAATCGAATGTGAAACGTGCATCGAGCGGAGACATCAACTCAAACGGGTCTTCCATAGGAGCGGCTGTTTTATTTTCATTGGCCTTCAAGGCCTTCTTTTCTTCTTCGCTGCCACCTTCGGCGCTCTGGGCGGCCTGAACGACAACGATTTCAAGACGGTGAATTTCACCGTACTTGGTGTTCGACATTTCGAGGATACGCTTGGCGTAATGAGTCTGGATCCAGTCGCGCATAAAACGGGTCGGAACGGACACTTCAATGGTGCCGTGGTAGTACGCTTGCAGCGTCAAAGGCTTCAGCCAGCTGCGGAATACAGCCTCACCAAATTCATCACGCAATTCTTTGTATACAGCGGCCCAGGCTGTAAGTACTTCAGCCGTAGGGGCAAAGGATTCCGATTTGAATGGCTTTACGTTGCTGGTCTGTCCCGAAAAATCCGACATTATTTTATGATCTCCACTTATCATGCACAAAAATGTTTCAACAAGGCCGATAACAGAAGCGAAAAGACAAAGGTTCCCCCCATGCAAAAACACTGTTCTTGCAGTCCTGTCGTCATATCATCAGCGAAAATTTAAGGTTAATGGCAATGAAACCGTCGGCCCACGAAAATGTGCCTTTGGGTTAGATGCCCCCCTTTAACTCCAACTCTTTTCCCAAAATGGGTAGTGTAAGTCCTCTAGATACTGCCGTGTGCGTGGTGCATTGCTTTTCTTAGCATGCTTCCACTTTCCGACTGGTCCCCGTGATTGATTACGCGGGTGTTTTGATTGCTTATCCACAAACCCTAGAACTAATTTTTTCGACTTTCAATCGGAATAAATAGAGAACGTGTAAAAAAGAAATGAATGAACAATCAGGGCTTGACTCTAAACTTCTGCAGCCTGGTAATTTTCATTACCAGACTGATTAGTTGTCCTATACCAATTTATTTAGATATTAAAAATTCCGTGCCGCTGGCACGGAAGGAAGTTAGGCTTTGAGGGCCTTGATACGTGCCGAAAGGCGCGACATTTTACGAGCAACAGTGTTCTTCAGAAGGATACCCTTCGATACACCGCGCATAAGTTCTGGTTGAGCGTCTTTGTAGGCATCCTGCGCTGCTTTTGCATCACCAGACGCGATCGCTGTTTCGACTTTTTTCAGGAAAGTGCGAATACGGCTCGTACGGGATGTATTGATCTCGTTACGACGCGCGTTGGTGCGAATTCTTTTCTTTGCAGAAGCGTGATTAGCCATTGTTTTTCTCTATTCCTAAATATCGTTTTCGCCCGGTTTCCGGACGGGACATATGCCCTAAAATTATCCACAAGCCCCGTGTTTTACGCGCACGTACGGGGTATTGTCAAGACAAACATCATGCCCTTTTTTAATCAGGGCTTTAGGGGTGAAAGGGTGAAGTGAACGACCGTTAAAGGGGGGCGTTTTACCAGTTCCAGAACCAGCTTGTCCTCTTCGCGAACATATTGATTTTCCGCTGTTTTTTTCCATCCCAGCTGTGGCAGCGACTCGGCGTAGAAAGCCTGAATATCTTCAGGTTTTACAGTCTTGGAAACGGCCACGACCGAGGCAATCCGCCCGCCTGGCTTGTCGAACAGCATGGCTTGTTCCTTAACCTCTTCCAGACCCTTCATAATCGGTACATCGTATAGGGCCTCAAAATAGGCATCAGCCGCTTGCGCCGCTTGTCCATTAAGGCTTAACAAGCACAGCCCAAATAATGCTCCAAACAGGATTTTTGAGAAGTATAGCTTCATAGTTTTCTAAGCCCCTATTTCTGGCATTTGGGACAAAAATATGTGGCCCGACCGCCCTGCACTATTTTCTGAATTGAATGCTTCTTTTTACCACCGGGTGGGCAGGTCAGGCAAGGCTCGCCGTCCCTGCCATACACGGAAAAACTATGCTGAAAATACCCAAGCTCTCCATCGCTTTTGCGGTAATCCTTTAAAGTACTCCCGCCCGCCGCTATCGCCTTTTGTAAAACTTTGCGGATAGCCACAACCAATTTTTCCGTTGCTGCTGGTTTCAGGTCGGATGCCGACTTGGCCGGATCAATCCCGGCCATATGCAAGGCTTCGCTCGCATAAATATTTCCAACCCCTGCGACGACATGCTGATCCAGCAAAGCGACCTTGATCGGTGTCTTTTTGCCCTTCAATTTTTCCAATAGTACCGGGGCGGAAAAATCATTCGATAATGGTTCCGGACCGATATCTTTAAAGGCTGGATGGTTTTGCCAGTTCTTTTCATCAAGAAGATAAACGAGACCGAACCGGCGCGGATCATTGAACACAACCCCGCCCCCATCAGATAGAAGCATAATCAGATGATCATGCTTCAAAGGTTTATAACCCTTCATATGATGGACAATTGTAATGCGGCCTGACATGCCGAGATGTAACACCATAACCTTGTCACCGCTGAAATGGATCAGGATATATTTTGCCCGGCGATTGAGACTCTCAACAGTGCAAGATTTCAGTTTCTCCGAAAGCTTTGCCGGAAATGGCACACGCAGACCCTCGCGGCGCACATCAATCTTGGTGATAGTGCGGCCCGTCATATGCGGTGCCAAGCCATTCTTGACGGTTTCAACTTCGGGAAGTTCGGGCATTTATTTTCTAATCTAGTTTCTTCCAGACAATATAGTCCTTGTCCGGGTTCAACAACAGGGGGCTGCGCGGCGGAACATAGGTGCGCGTTTCCCCCTGCGGAACATTCTGCCAGACCATCGTCCCATCTTTAAAACCAACGATCATTGGATATTGTCCGCGCGTCAGCCGTTCATATTTGATGCCTGAGCCGGGTGCCACCGCCGGGGCCTTCCAGTCGCCGCGTGGTTGCAGGACAACAATATCATCGATCATCGAATAACTGCCCGAAGAATAAAGCCGTGGCAACGCGGCATTCGGATGCGCCATTATAATCTGGAACAGGCCTTTGCTGATCTGCATCACGGCAACATAATCACCAATACTGGCCTGCCATCCGCCCGCCAGATCTCCAGCATCGATCCCTTTTTGCCGCGACATGCTCAACGCTTTTGTGTTGCCCGCTTCTGCCACCTTACCAGCATCCTTTGATAGCCCGCTTTGCAGATTTGCCGTTACAGTAGGATCTGGAAGGGGCTCATTCGTATCGACACCACCGCTGAAAGCTAAAATAAGAACGCTGATTACAGCAATGACGCCCAACCCTAAAACCAGATAGCCAATAAAACGGGATTCATGCGACAGGGAGATAGGCCGCCGGGGCGCGCCTGCAGGATTGGGGCGCAGCCTAGCCTGCCCGTTCTTGGGGCGCGGCGGTGGCGATGCAGGATTAGCCGGATCATTCATATCTCTATTATGCGGTATGAGGACATTTTGGGCAAGTTACTGCCAACGCTAAAAAGAGGGCCGTCCGAAGACGGCCCTATAGTTGGTGTGGGAAAACTCGTGTTGTGGGTTATTGACCATTCAGGGTTTTATAAGCACGTTCCGCGCTATGGTATAAAACAACAAGATCACGCATGTAGGTTCGCTCCAGCTTGCGCCGTTCTTCACGATAAGGCCCAAGACTGGAAGCACAGAAATCTATATTTCCATCGTTGACACGGTATGCCTGAAGCCGTTCCAGTACCTCATCCCGAACTGTCTTTAGAAATGCCCGCCAACTCTCCCCGCTCATTGAACCGTTCATATAACCAGTTTGTTGTTCAAGAACTTGAGATTGCAACATTTCCTCCAGTTCTAGCCAGAATGGCTGCTCTTCCCTCCCAAACTTGCTACGTGGTTGCTTGGACGTCATATTTATCTCTTTTTAAATATATTAAACAATATAATTTATATTGAATAAAATTGACTTGTCAAGATCTAAATAAGTTTTATATATCAAGCATTAAAATTAACCGTGTTG
>CAZUYV010000058.1:0-9055 GCA_964624435.1 uncultured Micavibrio sp.
CGGTTGACCTTGGACAAAGTCGTCTTTTTTTCAAAAATAATCGCCCAGCACCAAACCGAGGCGAAAACAAGAATCATCGCCACCGCTTTGACGATGATATCGGCATGCATAAACAGGGCGATAACGCTGAGCTCACCATCAAAGGATTGGCCTGCGGCGACAGCATCAACGGCGTTGCTAGGTGTCTGGTTCATCGGCGATTACTCCTGATAATTTTCAAATTTTTTCCGAACGGTTTCGGGGATCCGGATGGGCTTTCCTGCAGTATCGACGCAGACCAGCGTGACTGTCATGGAGAAAAGCATAGAAAAAAAAAAAAAAATAGACTGATTCATAATAAAAGAGCTATTTTTCAATTCTTTTATCCCGCTTTCAATGCGCAGAATCTGCTCCAGTTTTGCGGGCTTAAAGTAATCGGCTTCAAGGTGGCGGACAACGATCAAAATCCCGTCTTTTTGCATCTGATTAAAGTCGAGCCCAAGGTCATGGGTGAACTCCATCCGGGCCCGCTCGCACCAATTGACATAGCGCCCGTGATACATAATCCCGCCAGCATCCGTGTCTTCGTAATAAACCTTGTAACTGATCTCATGTTTCATGCCTTTTTGTAGCATGATGAGACGTTAAATCACGCGGAAATTCGCGGTTTTTGAAAGATATTCAAGGCGGTATTTTTTACATAAGTTTAAGGGGAATCGAAGAGTTCGCCTTCAAGCGGTTTTGTTGGCTTCAGGCCGAAATATTCATATCCCTTGGCAGCAACCATACGCCCACGCGGAGTGCGTTGAACAAACCCCTGCTGGACCAAATACGGCTCGATAACGTCTTCCACAACATCGCGCTGTTCGGACAAAACGGCGGCTATTGTTTCAATGCCCACGGGGCCACCGCCATAATTTTCGATGATGCAATTCAGATAGCGTCTGTCCATACCATCAAGGCCAGATGAATCGACATCAAGCTTGGCGAGCGCTGCATCGGCGACTTTGGCATTCACTGTTGTGTTTCCATCAACCGCGGCGAAATCACGCACGCGGCGTGTCAGGCGACCGGCAATGCGTGGTGTTCCGCGTGAGCGTTTAGCGATCTCCATTGCACCATCAGAAGTTAGATCAACGCCCATAATGCGGGCAGATCGAGCAACGATTTTGGCCAATTCTTCGTGATTGTAAAATTCAAGGCGCAGTGGAATGCCAAAACGATCGCGCAAAGGATTGGTTAGAAGGCCACTACGCGTTGTTGCGCCAATCAATGTGAAAGGCGGCAAATCAATCTGGACCGAGCGCGCGGCAGGGCCTTCACCGATAATCAAATCAAGCTTGTGGTCTTCCATTGCCGGATAAAGGATTTCTTCCACGGCCGGATTGAGGCGATGAATTTCATCGATGAACAAAACATCATGTGGCTGAAGATTGGTGAGGATCGCAGCAAGGTCCCCTGCCCTTGCAATGACGGGGCCGGAAGTAGCGCGGAATCCAACACCGAGTTCGCGGGCAATAATCTGTGCCAGCGTTGTCTTTCCAAGCCCCGGCGGACCGAATAGCAACACGTGATCCATGGCATCACCACGCGCTTTTGCGGCATGAATAAATACCCGGAGATTCTCACGAATTTGTTTCTGACCCGTAAAATCATCGAGCTTATCAGGGCGCAGCGGCGTTTCATCGAATTGTTCGCCATCGAGTTTTTGCTTTTGAAGATTGGCGTTCACGCTCATTGGCTCAGTTCCTTCAACGCAAGACGGATAAGATCGCCGACATTCGCGGCCTCGTTATCATTGGCCTTTTGTTTGGCGGACAGTACGGCCTGAAACGCATCGGATTTGGCATAGCCGAGATTAACCAGCGCTGAGACAGCGTCGTTTTCAGCGTTGGGTGCGAGTGAAGGTTCTTTGCCACCCTTGGCCGCCGGCATCTTGGCGGGCATTTGCAAATCAATCTTGCCAGCCTTGTCTTTTAGCTCCGTCACAATACGCACGGCTAGTTTTGGACCAACGCCATCGGCCTGTTGAACCGCGGCCTTGTCACCGGAAGCAATGGCAAAGCCAAGCCGTTCCGGTGGAACAGCGCTCAGAATTGCCAGTCCAACCTTGCTCCCGACACCCTGAACGGATGTCAGAAGGCGGAACCATTGCTGTTCCATCGCGTCCTTGAAACCATATAAATTCAACGCATCTTCGCGGACATGTGTGTCGATCAGAAGCGAGCAAGGATCGCCCACCTGCCCTGAATTTTGCAGTGTTCGGGAGGAGCAATGAACGAGGTAGCCCACGCCCTGCACGTCAAGCAGAATGTAATTGTCGCCAAATGAATCAATAATTCCCGAAAGCTTTCCTATCATCGGACGCTCCCCGCCATAATACCGCCCATAAGGGTACGGGATGTTGCATGATGCGAATGACAGATGGCGATAGCGAGTGCATCGGCAGCATCGGCCCCCATTTCACCACATCCAGGCAATAGCATGTTCACCATCATACCGATCTGGTCTTTGGTTGCATGGCCATTGCCAACAACGGATTTTTTGACGAGATTGGCGGGATATTCAGATACGCGGCGATTGGAACGGGCGACGCATACCATCGCGGCACCGCGGGCACAGCCGAGCTTCAAGGCGCTCGCTGCATTATTGTTCATGAAGGTCTCTTCGATGGCGGCTTCGTCGGGTTCATAAGCCTTGAGAATTTCCAGCAAACCGGCATCAAGCTGGTAAAGCCGTTCGGCCAAAGACAGGCTCGCATCGGTTTTGACGACGCCACAGGCGATGAACCGCAAGCGGTTGTCCACCGCCTCGATAACGCCCCACCCCATTTTTTGTAACCCTGGATCGATTCCGAGAACTCTCATGCCCAGAATCTTACACGGATAAGAACAAAAAGGAAACGATTAGAATTACCTAGTGAGAGTATCACCAAGAATCATACTTACTTTCATAGGGAAGCACATAGTTCTTGTAATAAGTTTGCGCTTTTTGCTCGGCTTCCTCTATCCCACCATTTGTGGACAATTGTTTGCGTAATGACTCAATCTGTTCCGCTATAATAATTTTTTCATCGCCGGAATATTTATTTTTTACATAATATTTGCTTTTTATTCCAGCAGAAAGCCAAGCATAAGCTTCAATGTTGCTTTCCTTTTGTAATAGCATCCATTTCTTAGATTGGTTTTCTGCAAATGTTTTTGATGCTTCCTTGCTTGGGTTGCTAATCTTATGTTTATCGAAATCCTTCTCCATGTAACCAAAGGGTCGGAATATATATTGCTTCCCTAAAGTTGTAACAGGAGCAAGCTTGCCAGTTTTGTACAATTCAATGCATTTTTCAAAAAGCCCCTCTCGCTCAAAAACTTTAGTGCTGCCAGTTGGAGAACATAGCTCAACAAGTTCGGACAACTCAGCCAGAGACATTTCATCTTTTGCCATCGCCGACGAAGGACAGCCAAAAGTTATAATCAACAAGACGATGGGAAGAAAAATATAACAGGCAAAAAATTTCATGAAGTCTTTACCCTTTTAATTGTTAGATAACGCGTTATAGAGTTAAACGTGCAATAATCTCGTCGCTGATTTCCATGTTTGTGAATACTTCCTGGACGTCGTCATTGTCTTCTAGCGTGTCGATCAGCTTCTTGAGGGTGCGGGCCGTGTCCTCATCGTTGATGGGGGCCGGAACCTTGGATTTCCAGGTAAAGCCAGATTTCTGGGCTTCGCCGTATTTCTTTTCCAGTGCGCCGGAAACACTGCCAAGCGTGTTGACTGCGCAAGTGATGAAGTGCCCGTCTGCGTTGCTTTCAACGTTGTCAGCCCCAGCCTCTACAGCTGCCTCGAACATGTCATCGGCGGATGCCTTATTGGCCGGATAGATGATTTCACCGACATGGTCAAACATGAAGCTGACGGAATTTGTTTCGCCGAGCGCGCCATTCATTTTGGAGAAGTAAGAGCGAACATCGCCCACGGTGCGGGTGCGGTTGTCGGTCAGCGTTTCAACGATGATGGCTACGCCGCCGGGGCCGTAACCCTCATAGCGAATATTGTCATAATTATCTGTGTTGCCTGCCCCAATCGCCAAATCAATCGCGCGCTTAATACGGTCATTCGGCATATCCACAGCGCGACCTGATGCGATAGCGGCACGGAGACGCGGGTTTGAGGATGGATCAGGCCCGCCCAGTTTCGCCGCGACAGTAATTTCACGCGCGATCTTGGTAAAAATCTTGGCGCGCTTGGCATCCTGCGCGCCTTTGTGGTGCATAATATTGCTAAACGCTGAATGTCCGGCCATAGTTCTTTCTATCCATCGATGGTTTTTACCGTTATTTCTTCGCTTGTCTGTGGCGGAAGGTCAAGCCCCTCTTCATGCAAAAAACCACCCGATTGCATGGCCCAGAGCCTTGCATAAAGGCCCCGCTTGGCCAAAAGGGCCTCATGATTGCCGGCTTCGGCAATGAAACCCTTGTCCAGAACGATGATCCGGTCCATGCGGGAAATGGTCGAAAGACGGTGCGCGATGGCGATAACTGTTTTGCCTTTCATCAACTCATCGAGTGCATCTTGAATCAACCGTTCGGATTCTGAATCAAGTGCGGAGGTCGCTTCATCCAAAATCAGGATCGGTGCGTTCTTCAAAATGGCGCGGGCAATCGCGATACGTTGACGCTGTCCACCCGATAAACGGATACCGCGCTCTCCAACCAGTGTGTTGTATCCCTCTGGCAGTCCCACAATGAAATCATGGGCAAAGGCTTTGCGTGCAGCTTCGAACACTTCTTCATCGGTGGCATCGCGGCGACCATAGCGAATGTTTTCCATCAGGCTGCGGTGGAACAAGGCCGTGTCTTGAGGAATAACGGCAATGTTTTCGCGCAAGGAATCTTGCGTCACATCATTGATGTCATGA
Organism: uncultured Micavibrio sp.; assembly: GCA_964624435.1. Taxonomy (GTDB): domain Bacteria; phylum Pseudomonadota; class Alphaproteobacteria; order Micavibrionales; family Micavibrionaceae; genus Micavibrio_A. Next base: position 4,898 of record CAZUYV010000058.1, read on the forward strand.
CCATCGACAGCGATGACACCATCATCAATGTCATAGAGACGCATCAACAAGGCAACGAATGTACTTTTTCCGGCCCCAGATGGGCCAACAAGCGCGATTTTTTCACCCGCTGCGATATTGATATTCAAATCCTTGAAGACAGGATGGACGCCAAAAGTGAAATCTACATTGGTGAAATCGATGCTCGCCTTTTGGATGGTGAGAGGTTTGGCCCCTGCTTTATCGGCAACACCGTGGGGGCGCGATGTAATGCGCAGAGCATCGGAAATATAGCCTGCCTCGTTAACAAACTGGACGATACCACCGCCGAGCATCCAGGCCGTTCCTGCCATCATCAAGGAAAGCGAGGAAATGGTCGACGCCTCCCCGACCGTTACAATGCCTTCCGACCATGCGATACAGGCCAGCGTTGTCATACCAGCGCCGAGAAGGACGAGGCAAAGGCGACGAATATCTTCGATCTGGATCATGGTGCGAACCATCTTCGCATCGCGTTTCTTTTCTTCTTCAGAGGCGATGCTGTGCACGGCGGTTTCATGAGGCAACGCCGCGAAAAATTTCACCGCTGGAATATTGGTCAGCATATCGACGACCACGCCCGTGACATGTGCCCTTTCATCTGAAAAACGAAGGGCGCGCTTACGAATGGTCGGCAGGCGAATAAAGAGCGGGAGCGTAATGCCTGCAATAAACAGGAGAAGGCCGACGCCAAAAACCCAATCAACCGTAAACATATAAATCGTGTTGATGAATAGTTGGACCATGGCAAAGAAAATCTGGAACCGAATGATATCGTGCAGACGAAGCGAACTTTCAGCGACTTCCGAAACTTTCCGCGCAATCGCGCCGGCAAAATTATCCTGAAAATAAGAATGACTGTGTCCCATTGTGTAGCCCAGGAAATCAGCCCTCACCATCGCGCGCAGCTTACCGCGCCAGTGAATGATAATATGCGCGGTCCAGACATGGGCCAGTTCACCGAACAGGAGAACCGCAACCATGACAAACAAAAGATGCTGTGTTTCCGATGGCAATCCGTTTCCCGGCTCCGCACCGCGTAGCGTGTCGATGATCTTGCCGAAAATAATAAAGGCGATGGGGTAACGCGTAAAATGGATGGCATCCTGCAGGAAGAAAAGAGGCCAGAGAACAGGGTTCTTCTTCCAGATATATTTCAGGTAGGCCGGAAATGTCGTTGGTAACGGTCCATGATGGGGCGGAACATCGTGTTTGATAAACGTGATCATGGTCTTGGCTTTCAATTGAGGGCGCTGAACCAACCGCATGGCTCTGCGCCGGTTCCTTGATCAGTCTTAAACAAGCGATGGAATTTTCGCAATACCATAAAAAATCCCCGCCACTTGGGCGGGGATTTAAAGGCGCTATATCTTAGTTATTCATTTTGCGCGGCTTTTCAATAAGCCCTTCTTTGGCGAAAAATGCCTGTCTTAACTCATCATAACTGACAATATTATTATTGTTTTGATCCGCATCTTGGAACCCGACACCTGTAAATTCCCACAATGTCAGCCCGGTTTTATCGTCGCGGTTTAGGTGTTTATAGGCCTGCGTTTGTTGCAGGCGGATTGTGTACTGTTCCTGTGTCATCGTAACTTTGCCATTAACATCCTTAAAAGCAACGCTTTCGGACTGAATGGTATCGTAGACAATCAGGGCATTGTTGTAGAATTCGTGATTGTCGATGACGCGATTACGATCCTTGTCCCACAACGAAATCATGTCATCGGTCAGGTCGTGGCCTGTGACGATCGTTTTGGTTTTTGGATCGTAATAATAGAAAGTTGCCTCACCCGGCTTGATCGGGGTGCGCGTTACTGTTGTGTATTTTTCCTGCACAACACGGCCTTGCCCATCGACAACTGTGCTGGCGGATGTGGACGAAGAACCTGTCGATGCCGCCATCGCCGGGACGGCCAATGCGCTGAGCATAAGAGTGGCAATAAGATTTTGGGGAAAAAGTTTCATCGATATCCTCTTTCTTAAAATGGATTCTAAATTAAAGGACCGAACCTTAATCCTGAAAGGCTTAAAATTTCGGTATGTGAGGCAACAAACGCGGGCCGACCCGAACCGGTTCCATCCGGACGGCCAATCCTTTTGAATTTGTTTCAATAAAGGTGCCGCAGACAGTTGCTTCACCATCGGCCGGAACCATGCGTTCCCCCGGCATTTTCTTGGTAAAACGATGGACCGAGATATCAGCACGGACACCGATCACGCTGTTATAGTCACCGCACATCCCGGCATCTGATTGAAAAGCCGTTCCACCCGGCAGGATTTGTCCGTCGGCGGTGGGCATATGGGTATGGGTTCCGACCACGGCCGACACGCGGCCATCGAGGTAATGCGCCAACGCCATCTTCTCCGATGTCGCCTCCCCATGAAAATCGATAAAGATTGCCTGCACGCCCTGCCCCATTTTCAATTCTTTAACAGTGGCGTCAAGAATGGCAAACGGGTCATCCAGTGGGTCCATGAACAATCGCGCCATGGCGTTGATGATGGCAATCTTCTCACCACTGTCGGTCTGGTAGATGTAAATACCTTTGCCGACCGTCCCCTTGGGAAAGTTTATTGGGCGCAGCAGTTTTTCATCGCGGTCTATATGGGGAATAATTTCGCGTTGATCCCACACATGGTTGCCGGTGGTGATGCAGTTTGCGCCAAGCGCATAAAGTTCCAGGCAGATATCCTTGGTGATGCCGATCCCATGCGCAGAGTTTTCACCATTGATGATAACCACATCTGGTTTCAGTACCTGTTTCAGCATCGGCAGATGTTTGGCCACGGCCTCGCGGCCCGAACGGCCCATCACATCACCCAAAAATAGAATGCGCATAAAAACCTAATTTCTAACGAAAATCGTAAATACCGGAAGGCGTCAGGACCATATCGAGTTTCTGGTCGTGCGGTTCCACCGGAAGATTGAATAGCACGGCCTGTTCGGCATAGCCAACCCCGATTGCCAGAATATCCTTGGCGGCGCGGGCCTTGGCCAGCGTAGCATCGTAATGCCCCTGCCCGTATCCCATACGATTGCCCTTGTGGTCAAAGGCTAGAAGCGGGATCAGGAATATATCCGGGTCCACAAAATCACCGGTCGATGGTGCCTTCGTGCCAAAATTGCTTTTTGTGAGATTGGCTTCGTTTCCATCCCATAAGCGGAATGTGAGGAAACGCTGGCTGTAATCATCTGTTTTGGGCGGCGTGACTGGAAGGGCAACTTTGTGCCCGGCTGCAATAAGATCGAGGATCAGGGGAATAGTGTCGATTTCGGATTGGATCGGTAGATAGGCAGATATGATTTTGCCCTTTTCCGCTGCGATCTGTTCGCTAAAAACTTCAGAAAGTCTTTCCCCATGTTCCGGGCTTTTTTCGATGGCATCGCGGTGCGCCCGCATATGCTCGCGTGATTCCTGTTTGCTCATTTTACCTTGTCATCCTGATGGAGCGATAGCGACTGAAGGATCTTAGAGATTCTTCGCTTCGCTCAGAATGACAATAAAGATAATTGGGGAAAAATAAAGAAGGAGCCGCGAGAACCGTGTGTACAAGCAGTATTCGCAATTGACCCTGGTAATAAGGTGGGCTCCACAGTAACAAAACCAAGATCTTGTCAGAGGCAGATCCCTAAGCGAAATACTTATCGGTCCCTGGAATAAAGGTACATCACGAGTTCCGCAGCAGACTTCTATTATAGACCATGAGATAAGACAAAGGCGAGGATTTTCAATCCCCGCCCCTATAAATCCTTAAAAATACTAGATTTTCTGCAAGGAACTGGCGATGGAATCAATCCGGGCCGCCAGAAGGTCGATGGCGGACACAATAGCCTCTTCCTCATCATCGCTCATGGAAATGCCCGAAGACGCCACAGGGGCAGCAACGGCGCGGCCGCCACTGACGCGGAGGTCGGCGATTTCATCGGCGAGGATGATGGTTGTCAGAACCAGAAGATGAGATTCATTGCTTGCGGCACCGGCGCGGGCGATTTCACGCAAGCGGGCATCGACATATCCGGCGAGTTCGCGTACCCGTTTTTCCTGACCATCGTCACAGGCTATGCCGTAATTCCGGCCATTGATGGTGATGCTGATCTCTGCCATATCAACCGCGCCCTTCTTTTAGGATTTGTTC
>CAZUYV010000059.1:0-9032 GCA_964624435.1 uncultured Micavibrio sp.
ATCCATCACGCGCTTGGTGCCGCCGGTTTCAAAAGCGATATCGAGCTTGCTGCCATCGATATGAATGATGACGCCTTTGCCGAATTTTTCGTGGCGCACGAGATCGCCCCGGTTAAAGCCATTGGCGGAGGCGAGGTTATCCGGCTTGGCCTCTACACGCCGTGCAGAGCCCGCCACGAAGCTGGTCTGGCGGTTAAACCGTTCGGCGCCAAGGCCGCTGGAATCCCAGTGCTGGGAGCGGCCGACATTGCCGTATAGGCCCTCTTCGGCATGAACTTCGATATTGTCATCGGGCAATTCGTCAACGAAGCGCGAAGGAATCGCGTTGATCCAGCTTCCATACATGCGGCGGTTGGCGGCATAGGAAATATAGGCGCGTTTGCGCGCGCGCGTGATGCCGACATAGGCAAGGCGGCGTTCTTCTTCCAACCCCTTCAACCCATTTTCATCCATGCTGCGCTGGGAGGGGAACAATCCTTCTTCCCAGCCGGGCAGGAAGGCACAATCGAATTCCAGCCCCTTGGCACCGTGCAGTGTCATGATGGTGATCATTTCACCCGTGGTGTTCTGCTGGTTTTCCATGACAAGGGAAACATGTTCCAGAAAGCTTGCCAGCGATTCAAATTCTTCCATCCCTGAAACGAGTTCTTTCAGGTTTTCAAGGCGGCCCGGTGCCTCAGGCGATTTATCGCCCTGCCACATTGCGGTGTATCCGCTTTCATCCAGAATAATTCCGGCAAGCTCAGCATGGTGCATGCTGGAGATGCGTGATTTCCAGCGTTCGAAATCATCCACCAGTTTCATCAGGGTCGATTTAACCTTGGGTTTTAATTCATCCGTCTGCGTGAGATCAAGAATGGCCGTGTAAAGACTGATCCCCTTGGCGCGGGCATGCGCATAGAGAGTGGAAACAGTCGTGTCGCCGAGACCACGCTTGGGTGTGTTGATAATACGTTCCAGCGCCAGATCATCATTCGATTGATTGGCAACACGTAAATAGGCAAGTGCATCGCGCACTTCCAGACGTTCATAAAAACGCGGGCCACCAATCACGCGGTAATTCAATCCCAGTTGGATGAAGCGTTCTTCAAATTCACGGGTCTGGAAACCAGCACGGACAAGAACGGCCATCTGGTCGAGGCCCCAGCCCTTGTGCTGAAGCGATTCAATTTCTTCGCCGACCCAGCGGGCTTCGGCTTCGCCGTCCCACAATCCACGCACACGGATTTTTTCGCCGACGCCAATGCTGGTGAAAAGTTCTTTGCCCAGCCGTCCTTCGTTGTTGCCGATCACAGCGTTGGCGGCAGACAGGATATGCCCGGTGGAACGGTAATTTTCTTCGAGGCGAATAACGGTCGCGCCAGGGAAATCTTTTTCGAATCTCAAAATGTTTTCAACTTCTGCGCCGCGCCAGCCATAGATCGATTGATCGTCATCACCGACGCAGCAGATGTTGCCTGATCCCTTGGCGAGAAGGCGTAGCCAGAGATATTGCCCGACATTGGTGTCCTGATACTCATCAACGAGGATATATTTAAACCGGCGGTGATAGTCGGCGAGGATGTCGGCGTTCTTCGGATCTTTAAAAATCGTGATGATATGCAACAATAAATCGCCGAAGTCGCAGGCATTGAGTGTGCGAAGGCGATCCTGATATTGGCGGTACAATGATTGAATTTTCCCGCCCGCGAGATCGCCGACATCATTACCCGAAAGATCGGATGGCAAAATTGCCTTGTCTTTCCAGCTGCTGATTTTATCGGCAATCATTTTCGGCGGCCATTTTTTGGTATCGAGGTTTTCTGCCTCCATCAACTGTTTGATCAGGCGAACCTGATCATCCTGATCGAGAATGGTGAAGCTGGATTGTAGGCCGACCAGATCTGCGTGACGGCGCAGCATGCGCGCGGCAAGCGCGTGGAATGTACCGAGCCACCAGCCCTCTACCGGCATGCCGCCCAGATTGGCAGAGACGCGGTTCTTCATTTCCTGCGCGGCTTTGTTTGTAAACGTCACGGCAAGGATTTGTCCCGGGAAGGCCTTGTTGGTGCGCAGGATATGGGCGAGGCGCGTGGTGAGAACACGGGTTTTCCCTGTGCCCGCACCCGCCAGAACGAGCACCGCGCCTTCGGTTGTTTCCACCGCGAGACGCTGGGCCGGATTCAGGCTATCGAGATAGGATGGGGCGTTTTCCACGGGCATGTTTTGCATGGGAAAAGAGATATCGCCGCGAGGGGCTCAGGGCAAGGGTTATTCCGCGAAAACCACGGAAATACGGCGGTTCTTCGCGCCTTTATTTTCAAGCTTGGTGATGACAACGGGTCCCACTTCAGCGGTGGAGCGAACATGTGTCCCGCCACAGGGCTGGATATCGACTGTATTGTCCTTTGTGCCGATACGAACCAGCCGCACTTTACCTGCGCCCACTGGCGGCTTTACCGACATGGTGCGGATGAGTTGCGGATTGGCCGCAAGTTCTTCATCGGTGATCCATTCGGCGGATATGGGATAATCCTGCACGATCATGTCGTTTATTTTTACACTGAGTTCATCCTTATCAACCGCGCCTGTTTCAATGTTGAAATCCACGCGGCTTTTTTCCGCCCCGATCTGGCAGCCCGTGATGTCGCCTTTGATCTGGGAGACGATAAGGTGCAACAATGTGTGCATGCGCATATGTTTGTGACGGAGGGCCCAATCGATTTGTCCTTGCACACTATCGCCTATGGAAGGCGCAGGCATGCCTTCGGGAAGCAGGTGCCAGATATCATCTAGGCCTTCACCTTTGATGGCACCCATGACAGGAATATTCTGATTGGAAACGATGAGCGAACCGACATCACCCGGCTGGCCACCCGATGTTGCATAAAAAACCGTTTTATCGAGTTGGATACCCTTATCACCCACGGCAATGATTTTGGCATCGCAGTGAGTTTGGTACGCATCATCGAGAAATAGTTTCGCTGTCATCGGAAATATCCTTTCCGTGACGTTTTAGCGCATTTCAGATGGGTTGGTAAAAGGAATTCTTATTTCTGGGCGAGGTGGCGTTCATGCGGTGTTGGTGCCGCGGCAACCTGATTACGGCCATTATGCTTGGCGGTGTAAAGCGCGGCATCGGCCCGTTCGATCAATTCTTCGATCGCTTCTTTTTGATAGTATTGAGCGACACCCACAGACATGGTGATGCGGCCGAGCAGTTCGCCATTGGAACGGTTGACGATTTCCTTGTTGGCCAGCGCCTTGCGCAGCGAGTCCGCCACCGCAATACCGGCATCAAGATTTGTATCAGGTAGAAGGATTGTAAATTCTTCACCGCCGTAACGTGTCGCCATATCCTTACCCTTGATCCCATCGGTCAGGGTGCGGGCAACGAGACGGAGAACCTGGTCACCAACCTGGTGGCCGAAATTGTCATTGAAGCTCTTGAAGTGGTCGATATCGAGCATAAGAAGCGTGAATCCGCGACCAGTGGCATTGCCATCTTCGATCAGGCGTTTGATTTGTTCATCGAACGCTTTGCGGTTGGCAAGGCCTGTAAGGCCGTCGGTCATGGCTTCCTGACGCACGCGTTCCATGTCGCGCTTCAGTTCGGTCATCGCATTGGCGCTGAGATCAAGCTGGGCTTCCAGCTTTTTATTCTGTTCCATCAGTTTGGCTGTATCCGCCATCACTGCTTTGACAACGGCCGCCATCTCCTGCGGTGTTTTAACTTTTGCAATGCGCTGCGTGGCATCGCCTAATGTTTCCGTGTATTCGCCAGTCGCCTGCTTGACGTTTTTCATCAGGGACGAAACATCTTCAAGCGTCGCGTGTATCTGGTCGCTGGCGCGTTGATAAACTTGTTGCCGTTTGCTGTCGCTCAGGAACTGGTCGTAAAAATTCCGGCAATCCATATTGGTGAGATGGCGCGTCTTCATAAGGGCGTCCATGGCCTTGCGCAATTCTGGGTTAGAATTGGAGTAATAGGCATACCAGACTTCGAAATTATTTGGGTCCGGCGTGATGTCGTCCGCCTGCATGCGCGCGATTGCATCGGCGGCAACATTCTTGGCGAGATCGATATCATGGTCGTAATGCATTCAAGGACCTTAAAGGCGGCGAGATGGATAAATTAATAAAATCAGAGAGATATATCAGAAAAGCCTGATACGACTAACTCACTCTACTTTAACAAGTTTCGTGTTAAATCGCAGTTAATGTAATATGAAAATAGATTAAATCCATTTGGTTGATGGATCAAAGCGTTCATTCGGGGCCCGGCGGATGGCATCGGGCACATCTGCAACGGTTTTTACCACCTGATACATGGCCAGATCTTCAATTCGCATGAATTTTTGATCGGCAATATGGCGGATTGCCTCGATCATCTTGTCCCAATAGCCATTAATATTGACCATGACGATCGGTTTATCGTGCAAACCCAACTGTTTCCAGGTCAAAAGCTCAAAAAATTCGTCCAAGGTGCCCAGTCCGCCTGCCAAAATCACAAAAGCATCAGCGCGATCCACCATCATCTGTTTGCGGATATGCATGGAGTCCACGATATGGAGTTCAGTCAGGTCCGTATGGTCTATTTCGCGGGCCTGTATGTGTTTTGGGATGACGCCGAACACCTTGCCGCCTGCGGTCAGCGCAGAATCCGCGACAAGACCCATCAGACCGACACGACCGCCGCCATAAACGACGTTCCAGCCGTTGCCAGCGATTGCCTTGCCCAGTTCCACGGCGGCATCCTTGTAGGCCTGATCGACCCGTGCAGAGGATCCGCAATACACACAGACTGATTTAATTTCGCTCATCGTCACTTCTTATCTTTTTTAAATTTGTAATAATACTTTAGCATCAACAACATAAGCATGACCAGAGGCTTGGCGCGTTTTATGCGTTATGGAACTGGCAGGGCCATTCAGAGATTGGCTAACCGCATTATGCCTATGAAAACGCGGGAGAAAAGGTATAATCCACCGCACAAGAAATTCAACATGAAAAAGGGAAATAAAAGACCATGAGTGGTGAGACGTTAATCGACACAATCAAGAAAGTTGTCTTTGTGCCGCCGCACCCCGCCGGTGTCCCTTTTATCGTCGGTGGCCTTGTTGCCGCCCTTATCTTCTTTATGATCTGGGAAGGGCTTGGCGTTGTCGCGCTGGTCTTCACACTCTTCTGCCTCTATTTTTTCCGCGATCCTGAACGCGTCACACCGCAAAAAGAATCGTTAGTGATTTCACCTGCTGATGGCGAAGTCAGCGCAATCATCCATGATCTCGATCTGCCTGCTGAACTCGCCGGCGCCGATGACAAGAAATATACCCGCATCAGTATTTTCCTTTCCGTCCTCGATGTCCATGTCAGCCGTATGCCGGTGACAGGCCGCGTTATCCGCAAGGTTTACACACCCGGAAAATTCCTGAATGCCGATCTCGACAAGGCCAGTGAAGACAATGAACGCTGCAGCGCGATTGTCGAAACAGCCGATGGCACAGAAATTTGCGTTGTGCAAATTGCCGGATTGATTGCCCGCCGTATCGTCAATGATTTGCGCGAAGATCAAAATGTTGTCGCCGGTGGCCGTTTCGGGATTATCCGTTTCGGTAGCCGCCTTGATGTTTATGTTCCGGAAGGCACATCTCCGCTGGTCTGTGTTGGTCAGCGCGCCGTGGGCGGCGAAACTGTTCTCGCCGATCTACAAGGTGACGAAGCCCAACGTGAAGGCAAAGTGGTCTGAAGATGGGAATCGCGGATTTGAAACCGAAACATGCGCAGGGAAATGATAACTCCCCCCTGTTTGTTGGGTTTCACCGCATGATCCCAAACCTAATGACGCTCTCCGCCATGGCGGCGGGCGTCACGGCCATCCAGTATTCTTTCAATGCCGAATGGGAGAAGGCGGTGCTGGCCGTTTTGATCGCCGCCATTCTCGATGCGCTGGATGGCGCCACCGCGCGCCTTCTTAAAGCACAAAGCGATTTTGGAGCGCAGCTCGATAGTCTTTCAGACTTTCTTGCCTTCGGCGTCGCGCCGGCCATCATTCTCTATGCGTGGATATTGGAAGAGTCCGGCAAGGTTGGATGGATGGCGATGATTATTTATGCCGCCGCAACTGCGCTGCGTCTTGCCCGTTTCAACGTTGCCCAGAAAGAATTGCCAAGCTGGAAGAAGGCATTCTTTTCCGGCATCCCATCCCCCGCCGGGGCCGGGCTTGTGTTGTTGCCGCTCATTTTATGGATTCAACTTGTCGAGTTTTTTGATTTCAGTGAATGGGCGATTGCATCCCCCCTTGTCGGACTCTGGACTATCCTGATCGCAGGGTTGATGGTTAGCCGTATTCCAACATTCTCTACCAAGATGATCCGCATGCCTGCCAAGATGGCCATGCCCGCCATGGCGTTTGCCGCGTTCCTGATTGCCGCGCTGGTCCATGCGCCATGGCAGACACTCAGCGTCATATGCATCACCTATATTCTCAGCATTCCCTTTGCCGTGCGGTACTTCCGCAAGCTGCAAAGCGAACATGAAGATGATGAACAAATGTCCGATCTTGCCATCGGCGCGCTTATTCTAGACGACCTCACAGCCCCTCATGAAAAGGAAGATCTGTAATGCTCGATCCTGTTTTAAAACCCTATCTGGATTCCACGCTTGGGAAACTTGCCAGTCCCGTGGCCTCGATGGGTCTTTCCCCCACGCTGATTAGTGTGATTGGTTTTGTTTTTGGCCTGTGCGGTTGTTTTACCGTGGCGATGGGGAATTATCTCTCCGGCCTCGTTCTTATTTTAATGGGCCGCGTGATCGATGGCCTTGCGGCACGCACGCAAGAAACAGGAACGGAGTTCAGCAATTATCTGCGTATTACATTGGAATGGATTTTGTACGCGGCCTTCGTTTTCTTTTTCGTCCTTAGCCAGATAGAACATTCAACGGGTGCGGTGTTCCTGCTTTTCACCTATGTGATGATCGCAGTAACGGCGTTGTCCTATAAAGTCATCGCGGCGAAGAATGGCCGGATGGATGATGAAATATCAGACGGGTTCTTTCACCCGGCGCGATTGGTTGAACGCACAGAAATTCTGATCTTCATGATTTTGTGTTGTCTCGCCCCGGCGTTCTTCTCAGGCTTTGCAATGCTGTTTGGATTGCTGGCGCTCGTCACCGCAGGTGGATGGATCTTCAAAGCCCGTCAGAATTTTTAATTAAACTCAACCGCCCGGGCCGCCGCCAATACCCATGCCAAAGCTTTGGGTTGGTCTAGGCTGCATGTTCATAGCGAGTTTGTTTTCCAGCGCGCTAGGTTCCGGTGCATCCATAGATTTATCACGGAAAACATCCATGAATGCAACGCCGACTTCCATTGCAACGCCGGCAACGCCTTTGCTTAGTTCGTTGATCTCACCTTTTGGTGGCGGTTCGATTCCTTGTGCAACATTTGTTGTAAGCGTTTCGTTCGGTGCCATCACCGTGTTCATCAGGCGAATTTTATCCGCCTCCATGCCGACATCCTCCTGTGGTTCGGCAGGTTTGACTTGCTGCCCCATGCTGGCTTGATTGAATGAATTCTTTGCATCAAAAATATTCACGTTCGCGGGCTGGATCTCGTTGAACATATCCTGGTTGTTGCGGAATTCGAGCGTGGTATCAGTCGTCATACCGCACCTGCCGCTTCTTGCATCCGTTTTTGCCAGTCTTCCAGTTCGGAAATACGTTCGGCATCATTCAGCAATTGTTGCGGATTGATGCTGGGGCCGGAAGCCATACCAAGACCCGGCACCATCATGTTGGCGCGGCCAATCATGGCGCTGTGTTTTTGTTCGGCGACATAGACGCTCTGCAAAACCATTTCATTGGCGATTTCCTTGCCGAAGGTCAGGGACTTTGCCATCGCAACGCCGCCCATTTTTGTATCGGTGCCACCCCAGACATCGGTGTTCACATGTTTGGGATCAAGGGCAAGGGAGCTTGCCGCGATATTCGCGCGCGCCATAATATCTTCGCCATCGATATGAGCTTTGCCGGAGAGTGCGCCCGTCACCGTTTCAGCAACGGCATCGATAATACTGTTCCCAGTTTGCGGTCTGCTTGCCGCCTTGTCGGCCATGCGATCATCAAGAAGCTGCACAGCGCTCGCGGCGGATTTAACGCCGAGTGCTTCAAGACCGATATCGATGAGGAGATTGCCTTCGGCATTGCCGTTGTTCGCGCCATTTTTTTGATCGGCACCAGCGGATTTTTCTTCGATGGTCGTCTGTTCAGCGAGGGCTTTTCTTTTTGTCTCTTCAACATGCGCCATGTGATCGCGCTCGGTCACAGGGGCGATGTGACCGGTATTCTGCTCGACGGTGAATTCTCTGGACTGCATGTAATCCCTTATTCTTCCTTGTCTTGCTATCCCTAACGTACAGGGAAAACATCAAGGTTTTCCTAACATAAGAGTACCTTATCGGGCCCCTTCGGCACAAATTTGAAGGATATTAACCAATTCAGGGGCTTAGGCCGTGCGCAAACGGCGGTAAGACAGGGCTTCCGCCACATGGGATGTGGTGATAATTGGGGCCGCATTATCCAGGTCGGCAATGGTTTGGGCTACCCGGAGAAGGCGATGATAGGACCGGGCAGAAAGTTTCATCCGCTCGGCGGCCTGATGGAACATGGCACGGGCCGGGTCTTCCATCACCGCGACTTGTTCCAACAATTCGGAATCTGCCTGTGCGTTGGTCAGGATTTCGGGGTGGCCGAGGGCTTCATACCGATCCTGCTGAATTTTGCGTGCGCGGGCGACGCGGGCGGAAACGTCTTTGGATTTCTCCCCACCATCTTGTGACAGATCGCTAAGGGCCACCGCGCCAACCTCTACATGCAAATCGATCCGGTCGAGCAGCGGGCCGGAAAGTTTGGACTGGTAATCGGCGCCGCAGCGCGGTGCCTTGGTGCATTCGAGTTCGGAGTCGCCTCGATTTCCGCAGCGGCTCGGATTCATCGCCGCCGCCCGCTGGAATCGCGCCGGGAACGTAATATGCCCATTCGCGCGCGCGACC
>CAZUYV010000060.1:0-8984 GCA_964624435.1 uncultured Micavibrio sp.
TGAGCGGCCGTTTTCACGAAATTTCTTAACATCTATGAATGTTGGCCCACAAAGTTTCACGCGAAACGAACCGGGCCCACTTTTCCCTCCCTATTGCCAGTGCTATACTCCCCCTCGACACAGGGGATAACACATGCGGATTTTACTGGCCTTCCTTTTCTTGATCGCGTTTTCGACGTCGGCGTTTGCGGACAAGATCATTGTGAAAAATGACGATGGAACCACAACATCGATTGATATCGGCCCATCGCCCCTCGCGCCGTCAGTCGAGCCCAAAGCGGAGCCCGCAAAACCTCAAGAAAAATCCGTTGCGCCGCCGCGCCCTGTGGCCGCCGATCCCGCGCCAGCTACGCCCGTGAAGCCAGCGAAGAAACCCGCCGCCCCAAAACAGGACGTCAAAAAAGAAACGCCTGTGATGAAAACCCCGGTGAAAAAACCTGCTACGCCCAAAAAGGAAAAGGCGCCAGCGCCCGCTCCGCAGAAGCCGCAAAAGAAAAAGGCCGCGCCTGTTGCGCCCGCCGCCAAGCCTGCACCAGACCATGCTGCGCCCACTCCCTCCGCCGCGCTGCCTTCACAAAGGCTGGGGCCGCACATGACTCCCGATGATGCCATCCGCATCGCGCTCGATGTCGCGCCGCCGTCGCGCTCGGTCACGGCCAGCGCCGTCAACTACAAGGGGCTTCATGCCTATCAGGTTGTGTTTGTCACCGAAGACGGGGAACGATCCGTGTTTGTAGACCGCGAAACCGGCAAGATCGTGAAGTAGGGGCCTTGGTCTTTCCGGCCCGCATTCATAAATTCTAATCGCGTGAACGGCTGCGTTCTTCCTTGGTGTTGCCGTGGTTGCGGTTGGCAAGCGCCTCATTCTTTACCTGCTCGGTATTTTTATTGGCGTTCTTTTCTGCCGTCTGCGGGCTTTCAATCGGATTCTTTGGCATTTTGGTTCTCCTTTTTCTTTTCTCGCTTTGTAAAATTAATCGCGCAATATCAATGTGCGCTTGATCCATCCGTCGTTGCTTTGTCCCACATAAATCACGCGCCATATTTCCATGCGGTGCCTGCGGGCGCGCGGGAAGGGGATCACGTTGTTTCTATGACTTCCATGGGGTTTTGGGTCCTCGGGCATTGATGCCTCCTGTTGTTCTTGATGCCTGGCAAACGAATGCCGGGCGTGCAGGTTCCGCGCAAACGAAAAACCCGCCCAGAGGGGACGGGCGGGAATTTCGGTTCTGCCCAGCCAACAAAGGCCGCGCCATATGGTTCCAGCGGCGAAGCGGTGATTTTTTTGACGGAAAAGCGTGGGAAGTGGGGCGAGTCATCCTGTTGGGAACCTTCGGTGCGAGCCGCCCGTTTGTTTGGCATACGTAAAAGGCAACCATGATGGAGACCACCATGATCTCGATGTTCAGACACCCGATACTCGCCTTGCTGATGTTTATCACGGCATATTTTGTCACGATTTCCGTGCGTGCGAACGCGCAGGATACGGTTGTGACCGGTGATACAATTCAATTGCAGGAAGATCAGAAAGCCCTGATGACCGGCCGGATTACCGAGGTTGCGGATGCGCATTTCGATATGGAATCTAATGGCAAAACATTGCGTATCTTTTTGAAGGATGTTGATTTAAAACGCTCCGCCGATGGTGTTTTCTCGCCCGGCATGTATGTAACCGTGCGCGGCGATCTGCGCGGTGAGGAATTCGGCAAAACGCTGGTGCGCGCCGATAGTGTAGTGGCAAGCGCAACGCCCACGGCCACCATCGTCGAAGATAAAAAAGGAAATTAAGCGTATTGGGCGGACGGAGCTGACGCAAAAGAAGAGGCGGAGCGATCATTGAATGATCTTTCCGCCTTTTGTTGTTTTTGCGATTCCAAAATCTCTGTAAATGTAGGGCAGGATTCACGTTCGGGAATACCGAAATCCTTACATAGGGCTTCGTATTTTGCTCGAATGTCAGGCGTGTTGGCGATTGGCGATGCGAAATCCACCTCGAGCGAAAAGCGCGGATCGATTTTTGTTCCGCCGAGAGATGAAGGCCCCACACCATAAAGGGACAACCCATAAAAATCTTCCGGTGTCAGGCGGAAATATTGAAACGGGATAGGGTCTGTTATTTTCGCAACAGTATTAACGCCATGGCGGCCCAGCAATCCGTTTCTAAAATCGCGGAGCGTGGAATTATAATAGCTATGAGTAAATGTAAAACCGGGAACGTCTTTTGTATAAAGCTTGTCCATCGACTGCAAGGCGGCGCATATAAGGATTTCCTGCAATGGCTCATCGCTTTTCATCAAGCGTTCCATTTCAAGCGTTGAGAGAACATTGAATCTTGTATCTCTGCGCATGGCTTTGCAAAATTCCGTGTCATCAGAGCGAGAATGCATGGCAAGAACATTTATCAATGCCTGTTTGGTGTGTGCGTCTCGCTCGCATAGATTGTCGAACACCATTTTGTCGTAGGGATGGATGAGAAGGCGTGTTTTGCGGTTCCATGCATTATGCTCATAAACATCACTGACGAAGGAGGTTAGGGCATGAAAGCGTTCGTGATTGAACGAGCTCATGGTTAGATGGGGCCTGTCCAGATCAATCTTGGCAACATTGACGGCCAGTTCGTTCACGCGGCCGCGTTTCAAATGGTAGGCGGAGAAGAGTGCCAGATCCGCATCCTTGGCATCATCCTCATAAAAATTGTAAGTGAGCCCTGATTGCTTCAGGCGGGAAATGAAATCATTCCCGATTGTGGGGGCTTCCGGATGGCTTATAACCTCCAGAAGTTTTTCGGTGCTGCGTGCAGAATAGAGCTTTGACGCCTGAGAAAATGCTTGATTGACTGAACTGATAGTTCTCACATGCTCGGCAATATTTTGGGGGGATGTTTCAACTGCACCATCTTCGATACTTTGAAGGTACTCTGTCATTGCAGATTGAAGTTGAGCAAGGGCATCAGATGCCGAAAGTTTCGGGGCGGGGACTGTAGTCACCGCTTGGTTAAAACGCTCTGCTGTCTCTATACAGGCCGAAGGAGACTCGGCCGCATTGCCGTGGAATTCCAAGAATACTGCCCCTAATAACAACGTCTTTGCGGGTTTGAACGAACCCCATCTAAAAATGGTATGTTGAATCTCTAATAAGCGGAAATGAAAAGCCGTGTTATCCACATGGCTGATCTATGTGTTGTAGGGCAGGCAAACAAAAACGGACGAAGATTTGATCTCCGTCCGTTTTGAATTCGGTTTTGCCGAATGGAAAATTAGGCAGCTGTCGCGATATTGACGGCGCTGGATTTTCCTTTTTTCGGGTCCTGCTGAACTTCGAATGTCACTTTTTGACCTTCGTTCAGAGTACGCAGACCTGCTTTTTCAAGAGCTGTGATGTGGACGAAAATGTCCGCGCCGCCATCATCAGGTTGAATGAAGCCGTAGCCTTTTTGCGTGTTGAACCATTTTACTGTTCCGGTAGCCATAGTCGTAGTCTCCTTAAGTTGTAAGTTGCGTTGTCCACACCGCGTGGTTTCCCGCATTTGTCTGATTTCTTCGGCTTGTGCCTTATTATAGTACCTTTGGTCAAACCGACTTTTACAAACTAGGAGAGTTCCGTCGTCGTAAATATGGTCGAATAGTTTTCCGTCTAGGTCGTTATCAAACTAACCACAGTTGTCCACATTTAAGGGAGCAGGTCAAGTTCTTTTAATTTTCAAGGGGTTTGAGGTGATAGTTACGCCGCTCCCAGACCGTTGTCAGGTAGGTCGGGTGGGCCATAAAGCGGAATAATTGGTAGACAGAAGGCATTCTGATCGACAAATCCGGAGTCTGCGGGTGGGCCGGGCTGGTCTTGGCGCGAGCGGTGGCGGGGCGGGCGTTGTCGTTGGCCAGATGATAGAGGGTTCCCATCTGGTTGTGGCAATGGGCTTCGGCGCTGTGTCTCAGGGCAGATACCAAATCTTCCTGAGTCTTCGCCGCGTTGTGGAAGCCTTGCATGAGGGCTTTGTAGCCGCCGGGATAATCCCGGCTGACCAGATCATCCAGCCAGTACCAGGCGGTGCGTGGCATGGATATAAAGGCGAGCCGTGCAGAGGCGAGGGGCGAGAGGGAGAGTATTCTGGTTTCGGATGCGCTCATATAAGGATTCCCAACAATGGCTGTTTCTTATTTTAGGCTTGGTCTAATCATGCCATTTTTGGCCCTCGCGGATCAAATTTGAGTCTAGAACATCCGCGTATAGCACTGGGTTAATTAGAGGATAGACAATTATCCACAGGTCGGTTAATCTGTGGTTAACAGTCGCGTATCTCTCCTTTGTCACTTTTCCTGATTCTATTTCCTGTGGGGACTTTATGAAAACATTTCGCGTGTCGCTCCTGATTCTGTCCAGCATTTCGCCCTTGGCCCTGTCGGCTTGCGGTGAAGGCTATGAAGCCGTTCCCTATCACGGCATTCCTTATGTTGAGGAGCGCACAGCCGGCGCCGGCGTTCAATATGTCCGCGCCCATCTGCTGCCTGTTAAAGGCCCTGTGCTTGAACAATCTACCCCAATTATCCAGGAAGAAACCGTGGTGAAAGACGCCGCGCCGCTCTTCAACGGAAAACAGCTGAAGAAATAAGCTTTCTTCTTATAGATTTCGATTAATCCCGGCCCTGCGCCGGGATTTTTCATGTCGATCTCTTCAATTTGAAATAATTTCAAAACGAAAGATGTGGACCCGCTTGCATCAAAGATTTAACATAATTAGATAGACGTTCGCCATTGACCGCCCCGCACATGCCGCGCCTTTGCGCCCCCTCTATGCGACGACGGCTTATTTCAAAGACGACATAAATCAAAGCGTATCTAGAAAGGGTGTAGCCATGTCGGTAAGTGCAGAAACATATATTGTTATATCGCTGATGTTCGCGGTGTTCGCGGCAGTGGCGGCGGTGGGGACCAGTGTGGTTCTCGGCGCAGGGTTCGAACGGCTTCGTGCCGGGTTTGAGCTGATCAAGGGGCAGACAGGGTTTTTTGCCGATGCGATCTATAAGCTCGATATTCGGACCCAGAAACTGGACGAAGAAACAGCCAAATTAAAATCCGGAGTGCACGGGGTTTACGATCGGATGGACCGGGTGGAAAAACAAACCACCTTTGTCGCCGATGCCGTTAATTCCATTGAACAACGGATTCTTCAGGGGACGCCGGCCGAGCCGGCTGCGCCGGTACGCCATGATGGCGCGCTGTATGCTGATGGGATGAATCCTGTCCATACCGTGCACTATCATGCGCCGGTTGCGCAGCAGGCAGAGGCTCCACGCCCCCAGACGATTGCCGAGCAACATGCCGACTTCATGAGCTTGCACAACCCTGTGCAGGAACAAGAAGAGATGGATGTTGTTGACGATGGCAGGGAGGCGCTGCTCACAGGTATGTTCCGTGACAATGAATCGGACATGCTGCGAGATGATGTGCCGATGGAAGCCCGGGAAACCGGTGCCAGTATCGGGACGCTGCTCTCCCGCTATTTCCAGAGTGAAAACGATAAGGGAATTATCTATCATTGATAAAACCTAGTGTTTCCTCGGAAAAGACGGGGCCCGTGAAGGGCCCCGTTTTCTGTGGTTTTTAAACAAAAGGTGACAGGCAAGCCCGGATACAGGTATGATAATGCATTGAGGGCGCTCAATATTTTGCGCCGCCAGACCTTTATCAGGATACGTCGTATGTTTTGGGTTTTTATCTGGTTCGTCTTATCCGCCATCGTGATTGGCGCCAGTGTCTGGTCGCTTCAGATATTGTTGCGCCAGAAGAAGGCATGGGAAGCCTATGCCAAGCGCCGTAATATGAGTTTTACCAAGGGCACATTCATGGGCCCCGCCGAAATTGCCGGTGTCATCGATTCCTACAAGATCAATTTCTTTACCGCCGAGCGCCAGACGCTCGATGCGCGCGGCAAACGTTTTGTCAGCGTCATTGAACTTCAGATAGCGCAAGGGTTGTTCGATGGCGGCGTCGCCGGAACGAAAGAGATGCTGGTGTTCATGCAGAGCCTTAGTCAACTTCATCCATACCCGGTTAAAAAAGAAGGCTGGGACGCGGACCATACGATCTTTGTGCGCGCCGATGCATCTGCAAATGCTTACTTCACGGCTGAGAAGCTCGATACGTTTGAGCAGGTTCTAAAAACCCGCAATGCCGATGTTCTGATTGTCTTTAATGATCAGGAACTGGTGGTCCGCATGGAAACCGCCGATCCTATGATGGATGCTGACAAGATCGACAAGATCGTATCGCGCCAGATTGCCCTGATGGATAAAATGCGCGCCTAAGTCGTCATTCTTTCCCGATATAGATACCAAAGCCCGGCAATGTGAGCGTGCCCGCATTCAAAGTGCCGCGCGGTCCGATGATATCTTTGTTTAAGATGTCTGTGCTTTCAGGAAGGTTTTTAACCGACTTTGGTGTTGCACCGAGATTGTAAGCGCAAAGAAGCGTCTCATGCTTATCCTTGCGACGGAAGACGAGCAGTTTGTCATCATTCGTTTCCACGAAAGTCATATCGCCATGAACCAATGTTGGTTGCGTCCGGCGCCAATGTAGAAACGTGCGGGTGAAATTTAACGGTGAGGCGGGATTGTCGTCCTGCTTGTCTGCCGCAAGATGAATATGTGTATCGGGAACGGGTAGCCATGTATCTTCGCCCGTGCTGAATCCTGCATGATGATTGGTTGCGGCCCATGGCATAGGCGTACGGCATCCATCGCGGCCCTGCCATTCCGGCCACAGGGCCTTGCCCCACGGATCCTGAATCTTTTCGAACGGGATGATAGCCTCAGGCAGGCCGAGCTCTTCACCCTGATAGAGATAAGGGCTGCCATGTAATGTGGTCACCATGGCAATCAGCAGCTTGGCAAAGTCGGCAGCGTTTTCCGGCGGCACATCCTTGCCCCAGCGTGTGATCGGGCGCACGACATCATGATTGCAGAACGCCCAGGACGGCCAGCCCTTGCCGAAGGCCTGATAAAGTTCAATCGGCGTGCGGATCAAATCAGCGGTGAGGGACTTACTCATCCCCGCCATCATATGGGTGTTGTAGCAGGTATGGAGCATATCCGGCCCGGCAGTGTATTCAACCGAGAGCTTGAACGGATCATCATCACCGACTTCGCCAATCGACATGATGGAATCGTAACTGTCGCACAGTGCCCGGAAACGTTTCAGGAAATCAAACATCTCCGGCTGCGATTTATCATAGATATGCTTCTGCATTGAATAAGGATATTTCTTTTCATACTGCACACCCGTGGAAATGGCATTTGGGTCGCGCGGTGGATTGTCGCGCAGTTCACGATCATGGAAGTAGAAATTCACGACATCCATCCGGAATCCATCGACGCCGCGTTCCAGCCAATAGCGGCAGGCATCGAGCACGGCATCCTGTACGGCGGGATTGTGGAAGTTCAGGTCCGGCTGTTCGGTCAGGAAATTATGCAGGTAATATTGTTCGCGCCGCGTGTCATAGGTCCATGCCGCGCCGGAGAAACAGGATTGCCAGTTGTTGGGCGGTGTTCCGTCGGGTGATGGTTCGGCCCAGACATACCAATCAGCCTTGGCATTATCGCGGCTGGATCTACTCTCGATAAACCATGGATGCTCGTTGGAGGTGTGGGAGAGGACGAGATCAACAATGATCTTGATGCCGAGTTCATGCGCACGTTTTAGAAGAATATCAAAATCTTCGTTCTTGCCGAAGATCGGGTCAACAGATGTGTAATCAGAAACATCGTATCCGAAATCTTTCATCGGAGATTTGAAAAAGGGGGAGATCCAGATGGCGTCAACACCGAGCGAGGCGACATAGTCCAGCTTGTCGGTGATCCCGGCAAGATCGCCGACGCCATCGCCGTTACTGTCTTTATAAGACCGCGGGTAAATTTGATAAGTTACCGCGCTCTTCCACCAGTCTTTGTCTGCCATGATGATTCCTTCTATGTCTTTTTATAATACATATGGCATCATGGTGAAATGGAATTTCCGCTCTGGGCCGTGTTTGCCCTCCTTTGCGCCGCATCATCCGCCCTTGTCCTGATCATTCCCGAAAAGGTGAAATGCAACGGTTTTGCGCTGGCCTTCTGGAACAAGGCGTTTGCCCTCATTTTCATGGCGCCCATCGTGTTTTTCGTCACGGGCTTTCCGGCGCAATGGGAATTTTACGCGCTGGTTGCCGCGCAGGCGATGTTGTGGGTTGTCAGCGATGTGATTTTCTTCCGCGCCTTACCGGAAGTGGGGGCAGGGGTAATTTCCCGTATCCTGCCATCCACTGTCATTGTCACCTTTGTGGCGTGGTTTTTGTTCGATCCGGCGTTATTGCAAAATTATCTGGATCGTCCGGCGCTGAGCATTGTTGTCTGTCTTGCCCTCTGCGGCTCCGTTTATTTCGCCACGCGATTGAAGAAAGACCCTGTGTCGTGGAAGGCCGTGCGGATGGTCTGGTTCGTTCTCGTCGCCGCCGTGATCGGGCCGTTGATGTATAAGGCGGTGACGGCGCATACGACGATAGAACAGGGACCGTTTGCATTCGTGTTGTTCGAGGCCTTTGTGATGGTATCGGTGTGGACCATCTATTACGCGATCAAGCAACCGGTATCGAAAGAGATATTGTTTTCCAGGGAATCGTTGCGTGGCGGGGCCATGGTGGGGGCGGCGATGTGTCTTGTCTCGCTCACCAAATTTGCCGCCATGCATTATGTGGATAATCCTGGTTTGGTACCGGCCGTGAAGTATCTCGATGCCATTATCATTATGGCCTATTACCGCATGATCGGGAAAATTGAAAAGGCCGACGTTTTTGCCGGCCTGGGAATTGTTGTCTGCGCTGCTGTTATCGTTGTGGCGAAGTCCATGTAAAAATCCCCGCACATGGCGGGGATTTTCGAATTATTTCTTGTCTGCCGCAATTTCGGCTTTGATGATTTTGTCTGGATCTGACGGTGGTTCGCCGCGTTTGATCT
>CAZUYV010000061.1:0-8979 GCA_964624435.1 uncultured Micavibrio sp.
ATGCGATAGGCGCGCTGGGTTTGAAGCTTGTATTCTTCGTCCAGCAACTTGCGGCCCAGTTCGCGGATCTTGTCGCTGAAATTGGCAATAACAAGACGGCTGGACAAAGGCTGCCCTGCTCCATCGTTTTCGCGTAAATTCGCATCAAGCGCATCTTTGAATTGCAGGGAAAGATGCTCGATTTCCGCCATACGGCTGGATTGCACCGCGTTGTCCCTCACGAGGGCACGCAATTCGGCAACCTTCGTCGAAAGTTCGGTCTTCTTATTCTCAAACTTTTGGAGGCCTTCGGACGTATTCTCCAATATGTAACCGCGCTGGGCGGCACTGGTATCGAGCGTCACATCAATAAGGTTTTGGGTTTCACGGATCACGCTCTGGGAATGGAAAACCCAGCGATCGGAATAATCAATATCCTGCGATGATTTGATGGTGAAATAGACCAGCCCGAAAATACTTCCGGCCAAGATCACAGTAAAAATAATGAAGTTCCGAACGAAAACGGCGTTCATGGTTTCCTGACAAAAAGACCTAAATATTTGAAATTATTCATATAGAAGAATATTTTATAACATGCGTCAATGAAAAACGGCACCCGATTGGGTGCCGTTTCCTTTTTATCCCAACTTACACTGGTGGGGTTCTGCCTTTGAGCGCGCCCATAACAGCGGCGACAAGGAAAAGCACCAGAAAGACAACGAAAATGATTTTGGCTATTTCCGCCGACGCTGCGGCAATACCGCCAAAGCCTAGGACCGCCGCGATAAGGGCAAGTACCAGAAATGTTAAGGCCCAGTTCAACATGATAATTCTCCTGATTTCCTGTTTAATCTCATCTGTGCAACCAACCTTTTAAGCCCCCAAGCGGTTCCTTGGATCACATAAAAATCTTCAAAAGGAACGAAAAACCCTGCATATTGGTTTGGAGTGTAACGATAAAGTGACAGAAACCTGAGTTGGACATGGAAGAGTTTAAAATAACCGATATGGATATTCAGGCCCTCATAGACAATGAGCTTCCCCCAGACCGACAGAGGCTGGTGCTGGAAAGTATCGAAAAATCACCCGATCTTTACAAACGCTTTACCTTATACATGCATCAGAAAAAACTTCTGAAAATGTGGTGGAAGGATAATTGATCCTGCCGCTGTGCCCACCCCTTTACTTCCCCTTAAAGCCGTTCTACCTCTAGTAATCTGATCTTTAACCTCATTACTGGAGAAATCTGATGTCTTTATCCCTTGCCCGCGTTCTCGCTGCGACCGCCCTGCTCGCTTTGCCATTATCTGCCGCTCAGGCCGCTGACACTTACAAATTTGATCCGTCTCACACGACAGTTGTCTGGGATGCCGATCATCTGGGCTTCTCTCATCCTCATGGTCTCTTCCCTGAAGTGGAAGGCACACTGACGCTTGATGAATCTGCGCCAGCAAACAGCAAACTCGATGTCACCATTCATACCGATAAAATTGCCACAGGCATTGCAAAATTCGATGACCATTTGAAGAGCAAGGATTTCTTCAATGTCGAAAAATTCCCGACAGCCACATTCAAAAGCACCAAGATTGAAAAGACTGGCGACAAGACAGCCAAGGTAACTGGCGACCTCACCCTGCTCGGTATAACCAAACCCGTAACCCTCGATGTAACGCTGAACAAAAAAGGCGAACACCCGATGAACAAAAAACCAACAGTTGGATTTTCCGCCACAGGCACAATCAAACGGTCTGATTTTGGAATTAGTTACGGACTGCCAAATGTTGGCGACGACGTTCCACTGACAATCGAGGCGGAAGCCAGCCTCTAATCCTTGGTACTTAAGGATTATATAAGCCGGGAAACATTTGTGTGTTTCCCGGTTTTTTATTCCGATTTTCATTGAAATGATGCAAATTTTAAGATAGTGTTAAGTATATAAATATAAAAAGCGCCACTCTTATAAAAATAACGAGCGCAAAACACAGGGAGCTAAACCATGATCAAACTTCACACAACATCTCCGTAAATCGCGCGTCCGTTAGGACGCTTTAGGTTTTTCTCTTTCGCGCTGTAAGGCCCGAAAGCGAGGAAACGCATGCGCATTTTGCCCATGCACAACGCACCGGAATACCGGTGAATCGTAAGGCAGAAGTCATGACTGTTTTCATGGCAAAAACGTAAACAAAAAACAAAAAAAGACCAACACACAGGGAGTATAAAGATGCCTATTGAACAAGAAGGCCCGAGCACGGGCCTGAGCGGACGCTTTTCGGCCGTAACAGAAAAACTTCGCCAGTCATCCGCACTGGCAACCCCGACGACTGATGAGAAAAAAGGGTTTGACCGGTTCCGCCGCGAACGCACGGTCGAACAGGACAACACCTCACGCGCCGCCAAAATCGATGCGGCAACGTCCGAGATCTTTAAGACCCTGGCGGATTCATCTCTGGATCCGAAGGAACAGGCAGAAAAAATCGCAGAACTTCTGTACTTTAATGAAGAAGATCTTGAAGCCAACGGTAAATCTGTCGCCGAGAACCAGGCTATGGTGGCTGAACTTCTTCGCAAATTCATCGAACATAACAAGGAATCTTTGGCGCTGACGCGGGATAACCCTCTTTCTGAGCTGCGTACGGGCATTCGTTCTGTTTTCGATGAATATCACATCATCGATACGGATCGCAGCGGCATCAAGGACAAGATGACGCTGATCGATGACATCATCAAAAAGTACGGTGGTCCGGAAGGCCTGATCAAAGCTTTGCTGAGCGCCAAGGACAAGGAGATCGAAAAGAAAGCCTTGGACGATGCCATCGCCGAAGCACGTTCGAAAGTGGAATCGCTGACTGGCGATGTCCGTGGACTGGATGCCCGCAGCCAGGTTCTTGCGACGGCCATTGCCACGGATGAAAGCGATCCTCTTCTTTTCTTCAAGGCTGAAAAGAAACGCAAGCTGAGCGAAGATAGACGCGAGCGGGCGAAACTGGAGGCAGACTTGCAGATTAAGCGGGAAGATTTGACATCTGCGACGACGACACTGACAGAAAAATCGAGCGCCCTGCAGTCTTTCGTTTCAACCGAGGACTACCAGATTCACGAACAAATTCTGGGCGTTCTTGACATCGGAACGGATGATTTCAAGCAAAAGCTGATGAATCTGGCCGAAGTGACCATGAGCTACATCGACAATACTTCGGATATCCTCGAAGGCATTCGTATGCAACTTGGCAAACTTCTGGATCGTGCGGTTGACGTTCATACCATGACGCAAAACACGGTTGAGCATACTGCGATCCTGCTTGAAGCGCAGCAAATGGCGCAAAAGCATAACACCACGCGCATGCAGGAACTGGAAGCCGAAGAAGTGACAGGCGGTGTTGCTGGAATGAAGAAAGAGAAAAAGCTCCGTGCCCTGCACCAGCATATCTCTTCCCTGGAACGCACGACGCAGTCTACGGCTTCGGTTTCTGGAGAACTGGGCAAGGTTCAGATTGGCCTGACCAACTTCAAGGACCAGATGCAGGAAGGTCTGGCAGATTCCATCGAACAAGAAATGCTGGCAACGGGTACAGCCGCTATGAACGGCAATGCCACGGCCATGCGGATGGAATCGCTTGCAACCTTCGTCCAAGGCCTTGTCGCCAAAGGGTTGTATATGCGCGAAGCGGAAAACTATCTCGGCGAAATGGCCAAGGAAATGGAACGGTCCCTTTCTTCCCGTGTCGCCAAGAATGAAGGCATCCGAAACGTAGCCGATATTCTGAAGGAGATGACGGACGCCATGGATGAGAAAAACGATATCGTTCTAGAAGTCGCTACCCAGAGGAAGGAACTGATTGAACGTCTTATCAATCAGACCCGTGAACTGGGCCGAACGAATGAGGAAGCCCTCGCCATCGAAAGCGAAGTCAACAGAAAACTGTATGACGCGCCGGAAGTGGATGAGGTCAAAGGTGGTCAACCTGTCGGCGGAGCCCCCTCTGCTCCAACGTTGGGTTAACCCTGTGTGGGTGGGGCCGTACCTTGCAAGAGGTACGGTTCCACTGGGCACGGGAGACTTAAAGATTAAAACAAAAAAATAAAAAGACGACACACACAGGGAGTAATAATTATGACGACAACAATCGCAGGGACAACTGCGCCCAAATACCGCACGCCTGAAGAAAAAAGAAAGAACGACCTGCTATATGATCTGGAGGACCGTGTTTCAGAAGACCCAGCCTTCATAGATGATGGCGATATTGAAAAAATCTCGAGTATCCTCGGCCAGAACCGCAACAACAACCTGATCTATGTCGGCAAATCCGGCGTCGGAAAATCCCAGACCATCAGTGGCATCGCCAAACGCAAGCTGGACACGATCAATGGTACGTTGAAGGAAGGCGAAAAACGCCTGCCGCTGCATATGATCGACCGGCGTTATCTTGTGCTCGATACCGATGTTCTGTTCGGCAAAAACGATCCGGAAGTCATTGAACGCG
Source organism: uncultured Micavibrio sp. (assembly GCA_964624435.1). GTDB lineage: Bacteria > Pseudomonadota > Alphaproteobacteria > Micavibrionales > Micavibrionaceae > Micavibrio_A. Next base: position 4,461 of record CAZUYV010000061.1, read on the forward strand.
ACATCCAGAATATTTTTACTGAACTGGAAAAGCCAGGAGACCATGTTCTCGTTATCGAAGATGCCAATCAGTGGCTGAAGGGGATTGAAGACAACCAAGTCCAAGGCCTTATCTCCACCTTTATGCGCGAACTGAAAAAAGGCGCGTTCCAATCGGTTCTGATGGTCCGTGATGAACCGGGCAAGCGTAACCTTGCCGATGTCATGGGCTGTCACTCGGAAATGGCAGAACTTTTTACCATCCTCGAGAAGAAGGCACCATCCAAGGAACACGTGCTAGAGGTCATAAAAAGCAGCAAGGCAAGCCTTGAAAGCCACCATGACGGTTTGCACATCACCGATGAAGCAAACGCAGAATTCGTCAATCTGACGTTCCTTTACCCGAACTTGCGTATTTATCTGCAAGAGCAACCATCCCGCTCTCTGCGTATGCGCGATCAAATTGCATCGACTTATGTTTCGCGCAGCCAATCACGCCCGAAAGAACTCGATAATCTTGAGGCAAAATTGGCCAAGGCCGATGAAGGCCTCGTCAAGACACCGGATGATGCCGCGTTGCTCGCGGAAAAATCCGATCTGGTCACAAAGATTGCAGGGATCAATGAGATTTGGGAAAAACGCGCCCATGATCTGGGCCTCGTCTACCGCGAAAAGCGTCAACATGAAATCGAAATCGTGCAATACGAAGCGAACCTTGCGCAAAAACTCGATGATCTTCGTACGAAATTCAAAAACGATCATGGCAAGGATGCGACCGATGCCGATATCGCGGCACTGAAAACGGCCGACATCAAAGAAACGGAATTGTTCTTGCGGGAAGAACGCAAGGAACTAAATGCCGCTATTGAAAAAGCCAAGGCCCTAAAAGCCGAAAACAACGATCAGCTGACTTTGGATGTCGGCGATGTTCGCGGTTTCTTCAGCGAAGTTTCCGGTGTGCCCGCAAAGGACATGAACAAGAATGAGGCCTCTTTGGCCTTGGGTCTGGAAAAGCGTCTGAATGACAAGGTTCTGGGTCAGGAAGAAGCCGTAAAAATCGTGTCGGGAACCATCAAGCGTGGAAAAGCGGGCCTGAACGATCCGGATGCCCCGCAGGGCTCCATAATGATTCTCGGATCGTCGGGGATCGGTAAAAGCTTTCTGGCCGAATGTCTGGCGGAGGAGCTTTTTGGCGATAAATCGGCCCTGACCGTTATTGACATGGGTGAGTTCAAGGAAAAGCAGAACGTCTCTAAGCTGACGGGATCGACACCAGGTCTTGTCGGGTTTGGTGATGGCGGGAAATTGACCAACGCCATTCGTACCAAACCGCACCAGGTTGTCCTTCTCGATGAAATCGAAAAAGCGCACCCGGATGTCTTCACTATTCTTCTGCCGTTTTTGGACAAGGGCCGGCTCAGCGACGAAATAGGCACGGTCGACTGCCGAAACGTTGTGGTCATTATGACGACGAACCTTGGGCAACACATGTCTTTCGACAAAGAACGGACATCTGCCAACAGTGAGGACGACATCAAGACTGAAGTGCGAACGATCTTCCCGCAGGAATTGCTCAACCGGGTTGATAGCTATGTTCTCATGAAAGCACACACACCGGAAAATATGGAACGGATTGTGGGCAGGGATTTTGACGCCCTAAACAAACGTATGGCCGATAAGGGCATCACCATATCCATTCCAGCGCAAGATGTGACAGAACTGGTGCAGGATCGTTATGTCGGCAAAGAAGAAGAAGGAGCACGCCAGATTAAGAAATTCGTCAAGCTGAACATGACGGACAAGGTAGCTGACATCGTTCTTGAAAATTCCGGATTGGCAGGCGGAAAAATCACTGTGAAATATAATTCCGACAAGGAAGACTTCACGCTGGATTTTAAACCCAAGGATGTTGAAGCCCTTAAACCTGTGCCAGAAGAAACGTCCGCCCCGGAATTAATCGCGGCAATGGCACCAAAAGGCAGCGCCCCTGCCGGCTTTGGCGCAGCGGCATCGATGGCATGGCAACGTGCCGCCTTCGCGCCCACTTACGCACCGATGATGGGTTAGGGAGGATATCATGACAAAACCTGACAACACTATTCGCGAAGCGCAAGAACTGCTGAACCGTATAAAGGCACAGGAGAAGGTTGAAAATGACAACCCGAAAAACCTGATCGACAGCGTCAAAGAAATGGCGATCACGGCGCGGCGCATCAATAAAATTGCCGATGCCGCCCATGATCTCTGGGAAAAGGTCGCGCCCGTTGCCAAAATTCTGGTGCGTCCCATCACTTGGACGTTCGGTCACCTGAAAGACATGTTCACCTATGCTGCCTTCGAACATGACGCGAAAGGTATTAAACTGGATGCGCAAGGCGATCCCATCTTCGCACCGATGCGGCTGGTACGGGCCTTTGCCACGGCAACGGCGCTCAGCTCCATGGCCATGACAGGAATTGGCGCGAGCTATTTCTATACCACGCACTTTAATGAAACCATCGTGACAACAGGCAAGGAGATGATTGAATCAGGCCAGCTCTATGAATTCACCGGCTGTACATCCCTGCCCTGCAGCACCACAACGGACAACGGAAAATATTTCCACATCCAGGATAGTTTCCTCTATCCAACACTGCTGCGACCGGAAGAAGATGTGTTTGCGCACATTCCAAAAGAAATGGCGGTCTGCGATATTCAGGGCTACGGAATTTATTTCCGCGAACTGAAATGGCTCTTCAACAAATGGACGGACTGGTACCAGAATGTTTACAACGTCACCTGCCGTCCGCTGACACAGGAAGAAATCCAGCTCAGTATCGACACGGGTGTCTTGCCGAAGGTGCAACAGACATCCTTGAAAACGGACATGGCCCCCGTGGGGGCGGAGCAATCATCCATCAACTATGTGAAGCCAACCGTCGGTATGCCGGAGGTATCGCTATGAGCAGCAGCAACAAGAAAAATGTCCTCGACAATGTCGGCGGGGCATTGAAAAAAGGGTTCGATGCCGCAAGCAAGGTTGCCGATACGGGCCTGAATAAGAGCGGCGAGGCGATGAAAGAAACGCTTAATCTCGGCACCAAAATCGCGACGAGCGCGAAGGGAACGGCAGGCGGTATCATCGGTGAAGAACGTGTCGAGGCCGTTATTCTTGGCGCAACGGTCGGCGGAACCATCGGCTCTTTCGTGCCGGGCAAAGGCACCGTAATCGGTGCCGCCGTTGGCGCGGGTGTTGGACTGATCGGCGGAAAACATATTACAGACTGGTACAAAGGCGTAACAGGTGAAGCGAAACCGGAAGAACCGGTGCCGCCGCCAGAGCCACCTGCTCCGGTAGAACCTCAGCCTGAAAAAACGAAGGAGGAAAAACCCGTGGTGCCGACAATCAAACCACCGGGACCGGGCGATCGTTTCTAGAAGATTGGCTAAACTTCCGGGAATTCTGCGGCGGCAATGAAATCCGGGTTTTTGAATCCGCGCGATAAATGGCCGTAGCTCAGGACCTCGCCTTTCAGGTCAAAGATATTTCCGCCTGCGGCTTTCAAAATCGCATGTCCTGCCGCAAGGTCCCATTCGCAGGTGATACCAAAATTGGGATAGAGGTCTGCCTTGCCCAATGCAATAGCGCATATTTTTAGCGAGCTGCTGCGTCTCAAAACTTTTTCAATTTTAAACTTGGCAAGATAGTCTTTCATCTCCGGCCCATCGCCGCGGTTCTTGCTAACGATGGCGGTGTAACCGGTGCGTGGAACGCTACGCACGCGGATTTCTTTTAACACATCGGTTTCCTCTAACCAACGCGCCGCGCCATACTCAACATGGCCCAGATAAACTTCGCCTTTCACGGGCGCGGCAATCACACCCATAATTGGTTCGCCATTGCGGATCAGCGCGATATTGACAGTGTATTCCGGTCCGCCCGATACAAACTCACGCGTGCCATCCAGCGGATCGACCAGCCAGAAATATTCCTGCGTGGAAAGATCGATATTCTCAAGCAGGTGATGGCTTTCCTCGCCGACAATCGGGATGTCCGGCGTAATGTCTTTCAGACCTTTGATAATATGCGCTTCGGCTTCACGGTCGGCGAGCGTGACGGGCGATCCATCACCCTTTTCTTCCGCACCCTGAAACCCCGTCTCATCGTAATATTGCAGCGTGATATCGCCTGCTTCCAGGGCAAGACGCTGCACTGTGTTGACGAGGGCTTCCGGGTGCGACAGTAATTTGCTCAAGCGTTAAACTGCCCGCAATTTCTTGGCTTGTGCACTCTTCATAACGGGACGACCAATGGAAACGTAATCAAATCCATGCTCTTCCACTTCGGCAACCTTGTAAATGTTGCGAAGATCAACCAGGCATTTTGTCTTCATGATTTTCGCAAGGCGTTCAAGGTCGAGACTGCGATATTCATTCCACTCGGTGATGATGACCAGCGCGTCGGCATCTTTCGCCACATCATACGGGTCTTCTTTCCAGTCAGCATTGGGCAATTGCCCTTCGGCATGGGCGCGTGCAATCGGGTCATGCACGGAAACTTT
>CAZUYV010000062.1:0-8916 GCA_964624435.1 uncultured Micavibrio sp.
ACGGTTTCGCACGATGGTGGCGATATCGTTTCAAACGGCATGATTTCATCGCTGCAAATCGGTCAGAACAATGATGTGACATTTGCGATTGAGGTGGATCCGGCGCAAGGGGCCGCATTGGAACCCTTGCGTCAGGAAGCTGAAGCGGCGGTAAAATCGATCGCCGATGTCGGCGCGGTGAATGCAATTTTGACGGCGCAGCGGCCATCGGCGGAACCCGATCCGCATGGTATGAATAAAAATCCCCGCCTCACTCTGCCCATCAAGCATGTGATTGCGGTGGCGAGTGGGAAGGGCGGTGTTGGCAAATCCACCGTTGCGTTCAATCTCGCCATTGCGCTTGCGGAAAAAGGATTGTCGGTGGCGCTGCTCGATGCAGATATCTATGGGCCCTCCGTGCCGCGCCTGTCCGGTATAGCCGGACAAAAACCAACAACGAATGCAGAAGGAAAACTGATCCCGCTGGAAGCGCACGGGTTAAAGCTTATGTCGATGGGATTCCTCGTTGACGAAGAAAAGGCGATGATCTGGCGCGGCCCGATGGTGCAAACGGCCTTCTACCAGATGCTGCGCGATGTGGATTGGGCGAGCGGTGGCGATGATCTTGATGTTTTGGTGATTGATCTTCCCCCCGGCACCGGCGATGTGCAATTGACGCTGGCGCAAAAGGTTCCGGTCAGCGGTGCCGTGATTGTATCAACACCGCAGGATCTCGCCCTCATCGATGCACGCAAGGCAATTGCGATGTTTGAAAAAACCGATGTCCGCGTTTTGGGCGTGGTGGAGAATATGAGTTATTATTGCTGCCCTAATTGCGGCCACACAGAAAATATCTTCGGTCATGGCGGCGCAAAGGATGAGGCAGCGAAACAGGGTGTGGCGTTCCTCGGTGAAATCCCGCTCGACCCCGCCATCCGCAGCCAGTCCGATGAAGGCAAAAATTCCGGCCATCCGGCCTACCGCACGATTGCGGACAATGTCCTGAAAACCCTCGATACTGCTTGAGATTGAGCGCTATATTAGGGTTTGCGTTTTTTGCTTGTCTGAAATGCGAAAAACCTCTAGCGTTTGGTCATAATAATTTTTTGAACGGGAAAATTCAGTGAAACATGTTGTTCTTCCAAAGCCGAGTCTGTCGGAAATCTTTGCCGCGATGAAGGGCGTTCGTTGTGCCGGGTTTGAAAATGCCGCTTTGGAAGATGTGGCCATCAATGCGATCCATGTTTCCTATGATGCCCGTCACGACCTGATCAAAAATTCAAATATTCCGCAAAAAAATGTGAACCCGGAATACAAACTCAATCCTCCGCAAGAAATACAAGAACGGGCTGCCCGTTCTTGCTTAAAATTTTTGAACGGGGTGCAGGATCATCTTTCGGAATTTGAAACATTGCGACTGCATGATAGTCAGTATGGCGCCGGGGGGACTGTTGCAGAGCTGAGCGAGCATATCGACCAGATTTTACTGCAAGAGAAACTGGGGACTATACGCGAGTCTGTTGGAATTAACGTATCAGGGGTTATTACACCGCCTTTTGATGCGTCCTATTTGCCGCATGTTGCTCCCAAAGCAAAGCCGAAAGATAAACCAGTCACTGTGAATACCGGAATCGAAATCGCGCCACCGACACTTAGCGTCTGACAAGCGTCACGAAGTCGTGGGTAGGGAATTTTTCTTCCGATTCCACGCGCCAGTCAATTTCATTCAATGCTGGGAAGAACGCATCACCTTCGGGTGATTGATGCACGCGTGTCAGGTAAATTTTATCGGCATGGGGCAAGGCCTGCGCATAAATTTGCGCACCGCCGATCACCATGATTTCCTGTACGCCCTCTACCTTGCTGGCCTGATCGATAGCTTCATCAATATCTTTGACGGTCAGTGCCCCTTCATATTGCGGGTTCTTGCGGCTGATAACGATATTGATGCGGCCGGGCAATGGTTTCCCCAAACTTTCCACGATGCTTTCAAATGTTTTGCGGCCCATGATGCAGGGTTTGCCCATCGTCACGTTTTTGAAATGTTTGAAATCGTCCGGAATGTGCCAGAGCATCTGGTTCTGGCCGCCGATCACATTGTTTTCGGCAACAGCAACGATCAGGGAAATAGTGGGTTTGGTTGTCATGTCAGGGATAATACCTGATTCCATTGAGAATTGAACTTGTAACCCATCCCTAAAATGATTAGCCTAAATGACATAATATTAGAAAGTGTTGAAATGAGTTTGAAAGACGTTGTGAAAAAGACATTTGCCCCGCCAACGGAAAATAGTTTGTTGCGGTCGGTACAAGAGGCGGCTCGTAATAATAGAGTTAATGCCAATGATCTTACGCCTGATGAGTGGTGTGACATTGCCGCAAAAGGCAGACTCGATGCCACGAATGCAAACCGGAATAGAATGGGTTTACCCTTGTTGGATAAATAGGAGAGTAAAATGAGTTTTAAAAATTTCTTGAAAGATCTATTCGCTAGCAAATCACGTGGCGATCTTGCTGCCAATGGTCCATTGTCGCAACTCCCAATGGCAGAGGTTGCTAGGTCAAAGGCACTGCGTGTCGATAACATCTGGGATATACCGATGGATGAAGCGATAGAAGAAGCGCGCATTCAAAGTGCGAATGCCTACGCTAGCGCCATCACACCAAACTAATTCAAGATTGAACTGAAATTCGAGGGCCTAGAATGAGTTTTAAAAATTTTTTAAAAAATGTGTTTTCAGAAAAGACAAATGTCGTCGTCGAGGCCAACGGTCCTCTGACAAAACTCTCCATTTCAAAAGAGGCCGCTCAAGCAGCAAAACCAGTCCATATCTGGGGAATGTCGTATGAGGAGAGTGTAAAGGCCGCCGCTGAATCCGCTGCAGGAATGCGAGCCTTTGGCGCGAACCTAGCTCGTGATTAAAATTTAATCATATATCGAACGGTATTTCCGGGTTTTTGCGCCAGTTAAAGCCCGGCTTGCCCAGCGATGGGTTTTTCATCTGGCGGATCATGTTTGGGCGTTCGTTCATTTCACGCAGGAAGGTGCGGCCTTCTTCCGTCTTCAATCTTTGGACGACGTCCTCTCGGAATTTTTCCAGTTTTTCTTTCAGGTCTGGATATTGCTGTTCATAAACTTGCGCTTGCCCGTAATATTCCAGCTGAACGATATCATGGGCCATCTTGGCGACTGGCGTTATCTGATCGCGATATTCGCGCCACAGAGTAATCGTTTCATCAAATCGGGGCGTTCCTGCTGCAAGGAAAGCAACAGCTGTTTCCTTAACCCTGTTTTTGTCGTTGATGGCTGTCAGGGAATCCAGATATTTATCAGAGATAATCACCCCTGACATTGCATAGACACGCAAAATGTCCGGCAGGCGGGAAGGCGCATCGTAAAAGGCGCCAAGATAGCCGCGACCGATAAGTGCAATCATCACGCAGCTTCCAATGTGGTCATTGAGAGTCTGAATCTCTTTTTCAGGAATGCCAAGGTCGCGCCAGTGGTCCATCTTGATGGTAGGCAATTTTGACTCATATGACATGGCACGAATGACACGTGGGTATTGCGCGGCCTCGCGGAAACTTTTTTCGATCTCAGGTGCGCGTGGAAAAACCGTGTTGGTCAGGTACTCGATATTCTCAGGTGTGTTGTCTTCGCTCAGCGCTGTTTGGAAAATTTCTTCCGTGCGCGCTTTTTTATCAATGGCCTGATCACGGGCCTTGATGTGCTGGTCATGCGGTACGGCTGCTGGGCGGCGGTGAATGGTTGGGTCATTGTACATCCGGCCAATCTATGGCCGGAAAGCCTGATAAGTCAACGTTTTAAGAATTTATTTTCAAGTGTGGAACTGATGGCGCTCACGCTTGTTTATAGTTCTTAATCAGACGGCGACAGCACCCTTGATGTGCGGGTGCGCCTCATATCCCACCAGTTCAAAATCCTCAAATTTGAAGTCGAAGATATTCTTAACATGGGGATTCAGATGCATTTCCGGCAGGGGATAAGGCTTGCGGGAAATTTGCTCACGCACCTGTTCCAGGTGGTTGGTGTAGATATGAGCATCGCCAAAAGTGTGAACAAAATCACCGGGCTTGAGGCCGCAGACCTGCGCCACCATCATGGTGAGAAGGGCATAAGAAGCAATGTTGAAAGGCACGCCAAGGAAGATGTCGGCGCTGCGCTGGTAAAGCTGGCAGGAGAGGCGACCATCGGCGACATAGAACTGGAAGAAACAGTGGCAGGGCGGCAACGCCATTTTCGGGATTTCGCCGACATTCCAGGCGGACACGATCAGGCGGCGGTCATCAGGATTGGTTTTGATGCGTTCGATGACGTTGCTGATCTGGTCGATCGTGTGCCCGTCGGCGGCATCCCAGCTGCGCCATTGATGGCCGTATACAGGGCCGAGATCGCCATTCTCATCCGCCCACGCATCCCAGATTTTGACGCCGTTGTCGGACAGGTATTTGATGTTGGTGTCACCCTGTAGGAACCAGATCAGTTCATGGATGATGGATTTGAGGTGCAGCTTTTTAGTTGTGACCATCGGGAAACCGTCTTCCAGATTAAAGCGCATCTGGTGGCCAAACACGGAAATGGTGCCTGTGCCGGTGCGGTCTTCTTTCTTAACGCCTTCTTCGAGGACGCGGCTGATAAGGTCCAGATATTGCTGCATGGCGGGCTCCCTTGTGATTCTTAACCCTTACATTATATAGGGTGACGGGCCGCGATAACCCCCAAACTGGTTAAAATCCGGAAATTATTATTTGACATAACTTTTAAAATTTTGTAATCTACAACAGAATTTAAAGCAGCCCCGTTTTTTGAGGGCGAAGAAGGTGTGAAAATGAACGCAAAACGGAATCCTTTGATTGGCCTCGCTGGAGACAACCCAGACAAGTTGAAAGCTTTGGGACAAGTAGGACGTGCTGCCAAAGCTGGCTGGGATGCTGCGGCTTTTGAAATTATTCGATCACCCCTTGGCCAGGAATATAAAAAACTGGGCATTCATGAAGACCGTATTCCCCAGTTTGCTGAAGATATGCGCAAATGGGTAACGGGCGGCAGCAAAGCTGGCGCAAAACCCGATATTGAAAAATATAAAGATCCAGTGGTTCCTGACTGGCAAGCCGCACTTACGCCTAAAGCTCCTTCCAGAGATTAGCTTTCTTGAAAAATTAACCGCCCCGCGCTATATTAATGGTGCGGGGTTCGCCCCGTTATGACGCTAAACGTGGTTACAGAATAGGCGTCGTGGACCCGGGGGCAGTGCCCGGCAGGTCCACCAGTTTTCGCAAAAGCCAGTTTTCTGGTGCGAAATCCGGCGGGCCTGAAACAGGATCGACACGCGTAATAAAAGTAACATACGGCGTTCGGAATGATACCGCCGGGGTTTTGCCCGCAGGGTCAAGCATCACAAATGCTAACGATAACTACCAAGCACCAGTCGCTATCGCCGCCTAACGGCAGCCTTAGCAACTAAAGCTACAATTCCTATGGCAGTGCTGTCATAGGTGGGGTTCGGACGGTTCCTCGCAACAGAATACCGTCCATTTCATTTCCCCTTATAAATCCGACTACTTATCCAATTCCCGTTGACGCTCCTCTTAGGGGCGGCGATGCTTCCGCTATGACAACATATTCTCGCCCTACCTTGGTTGCCGCAGGACTCTGGCTCGCTTCCTTCCTGTTTGCGCTTTATCCCTTCAATGCCTATGAGCTCGAATTTTTTGGCGCTTGTGTCATTTCCCTGTTTGTCTGGTCCTATATTCTTTTGGCCAAGGGACTAAAGACTGGGTGGGAAATTCCGCAATCGAAGACATTGTTGTTTGCAGGCCTTTTTTTCCTTCTGGTTGTTTTCAGTTTGTTTTGGTCGGAAATGAAATCCGTTACGCTGCTGACAATCTGCCTGTTCGCCGTCATGCCCGTGACATTTCTGACTTTTTCTGTAAGGCCGGATGTCAATGCTTATCGTTTGATCGGTTATGCTCTTGTGCCTGTGTTCTTCACCCTCGGCATCTGGGCGATTGTCCAATATTATTTTCTGCATGATTATTTTTATGGGCAGGCGCGGCATCCGCTAGCGGATCCGTCTTCGCTGGGGGCTTTGCTGTCTCTGGCTTTGTTCTGCGTCATCGGCTGGATGTTGTCCGGGGCCAAGACGGCGCACAAAATCATCGCCCTGATTGTTGCCTGCGCCTTGATTGGCGGTATCTTCGCCACGGCTGCCCGCGGCCCGGTCTTCGCTTTTATCCCAGGCATTCTTATGATGCTTATTCTGCTCTGGCCCCGTGTGAAAACGGGTCGCAAATATGCGCTTGGCCTGTTACTTGCCCTGGTCATGATCCCTGCAACAATGCAGATGACGGGCGGGCCAAAGGGAATAAATATGACGGCGAGGATCGGTGAAACCGTAACCTTGCAAATGCGTGACGGCGATATCAGCAACTTACGCGTCTATCTTTGGGAAAGTGCCGCAGACATTATCAAGGACTATCCTTTCCTCGGCACAGGGTTTGGCACCTTTTATCAATATCTCCCTGAGTATAAAAAGGACAACTACGACGCGGCTGCCTATTATGCGCACAACGACCCCCTGCAATACTGGACCGAACTTGGGATTTTAGGTCCAATCCTGTTTTATGCCTTTGTCATCGCCGCCGCGTTACGCACTTTTTTTGCTTTGAAAAAGGCGCGACCCGAACAGCAAAGCGAAAAACTGGTCATTGTAACGATCTTTTGTGCGCTGCTTTCCATGGTGGTGCATACCCATGTCAGCTTTAACCTCTATAATCTTTCAATCCTGTCCCTGACGGGATTCATGCTCGCTGTCTGGTTTTATGCGACGGGCCGTATTTTGCACGATGATGTCGTAAAGGCGGAAATGCCTGCCAATTCGCCTGCCATACTCAATATGGCGGTGTTGGCGCTTCCGTTCCTGCTGCTGGGTGGTTTATTCTTCTGCAATATTGCGGGCGAACATTATACCAACAAGGCGCGTGATAATCTGTTCAATCAGAATATGACAGAATTTGCCGATAACATTAATAAAGCCGTCAATATTTCGCAGGGTATGAATTTTCGGGCTTACTTGCTGGCGGTCAATGTCCCGCTAACGTTGTTTGAAATAAACAAGAGTGAACAAACCCCTGATAGCCGCCGCCAACTTTACGATCAGGCCGTGGGGTACATGAACAAGGTTCTTTCGATAAATCCCCGTAATGACTCTGCTTATTATTATCTGGCGAAGGTGCAGGAAGTGGCAGGCGAAGATATTGTTCCTGAAGGAACCGCAAAACCTGTCGAATTATATCAAAAGGCCCTGACATTAAATCCCTTCCATCTCGGTGCCCGGCTTTCTCTTCTCGGATTGTATAAAAGGGAAGGGCGCTCCAGAGAGGAAATGATCACTCTTATGGAGCCTGGTCTGAACCTCTCTTACACCAGTCCCGTTGCCGCTGAGTACTATAAGGAGATCGCATCTCTTTATCTCGAGGACGGAAATTACGGAAAAGTCCAGGATGTCATGGAAAAACTGGCATGGTTTCAGAAACGCGTAGATAGTAGCGAAAAGATACAAAGCTTGAGCCTTCCTGAGGCTTTGATGCGGTCTGAGCCGATTAAATGACCCTTTTCCACAACCCGGAATGCGCGATTCAGAAACTTCTGGAAAAACGGACTCAGCCCTGTAAGCTAGGCGCAAGATTCGGAAACGACATATCCGAAAACATCCTCTTGATTTTCCACCCTGATCTTGCGACGAATAGGCCATGAGCGAAGAAGACGAAGACACATTGCGTTACGACAGAATGGTTGAATCGGCCCTGCGCGGTGTCGTGCAACAGGCCGTTGGAGAAGTGATTGAGGAGGGGGAGCTTCCCGGAGATCACCATTTCTACATCACCTTTATGACGGACTTCCCCGGCGTGAAAATTCCGGCCTATCTGCATGATCGCTATCCCGGCGAAATGACCATCGTCCTGCAGTACCAATTCTACGACCTGTCGGTCGATGATGAAAAGATGCAGGTGACGCTCTCGTTCAATAATGTTCCTGAACGCCTTGAAATTCCCCTCGCGGCCATCACAATTTTTGCCGACCCTTCCGTTAACTTCGCGCTGCAATTCCAGCCGATGGGCGATGAAGGCGAAGATGGTTTCCCTGACCCCGGTGATGACGATGATACAACGCCACCGAACGGTACTGACGATAAAAAAGGCGGCGACAAGAAAACAGGCGAAGTCGTTTCTCTCGATAAATTCCGGAAGAAATAAGAATGGCCGTTTTTTGGCGGCCTGACATGTCTGCTGTCCATGAACCGCACGCGGTGAAAATGGTCCGTGGCCAGTTGGTCGATTCCGTTCGCGGTAATCGCGTTATCCCCTTGAAGATGTACTACCCGATGGCGCAGGGCCTCACCAACCTGCCGCTGATCATCTGGTCGCATGGGCTGGGCGGCAGTATCGATGGCGCCGCTTTCCTCTCCCGTTTTTTTACCTCGCATGGCTATGTCGTTTTGCATGTCCAGCACAAGGGAACTGACAGTGAATTGTGGGAAGGCAAACCCGGCCATCCATGGGACATTATAAAATCTCTCGACATTCCCCGCTCTGCCACGCTGGCGCGTTTTGTCGATATTCCCTTCGTGCTCGATAATCTTCCTGAATTTCTCGCGCATCATCCTGATATCGCGCCGCATATCGATGTAAAGAATATCGCCATGTCCGGCCATTCCTTTGGTGCCATGACATCGCAGGTGATGCTGGGTCAGCAATTCCCGAATGAAGAGGGGATCTTGCAGGATTATTCCGACCCGCGTTTTAAATGCGGGATATTCTATTCACCCGTACCGGCCTTTCATTTAACCGGGGCAATGCCACAGGATATTTATTCCGGCATCGATCGCCCTGCGTTCCACATGACGGGCACGGATG
>CAZUYV010000063.1:0-8750 GCA_964624435.1 uncultured Micavibrio sp.
AAAGGGCTCGGTATTTCGCTTGGGGACGAATAAGCATGGATTATATTCGCCAGTCACTGGCAGAAGATGAAGTTCTGGTGCATGTGGCGCACTTTCACTGGTTTTATACCGTGTCTGCCATTTTGAACATTGTCTTCGGTGTGATTCTGGCGGTTGCCATTCTTGTTCTTGCCATCAAAGTTGAACCGATGGTTTTTAGCAATGTCGATTATAGTGGCCTTAGCTGGACGGATCGGGTTCAGGCTGTTTATCCTGGCGTTAAAATCCTCGCCTTTTTTGTTTTTGTCATGGGCCTGTTTCGTTATGCCCATATGATGATTATCAAAGCGACCACCGAAATCGCCATCACCAACAAACGTCTTGTCTATAAACGCGGACTCGTTGCGCGCTATGTTGGTGAAATCAATGTTGACCGGATAGAGGGCGTGAATGTCCTTCAGGGGGTCATTGGACGTATCTTCAATTTCGGACGGATCATGGTTCGCGGAATGGGCGTTGGTGAAATTATCCTTCCACCAATTTCTGATCCAATCAAGTTCCGCCGCGCTATTGAAAAAGCACGGAGCGTGTGACCCGAAAATGAAACAAGCGCTTGGCCAGCCATTATCTCCTGATAGAATCCTCGCGCTTGCTGGCGTAAAGCTGCAGGATGATGAACATATCGTTGCTCTCTCTGCGGTTCACGGCGCTATCTTCTGGAAGTCAGTCGCGGTGATTATTATCGGGATGCTGCTGCTCCCGAGTTTTGCAACCTCGCTGGGTATTTTTCTTATGTTTGTCGGCGCTGTGATGCTCGGTCTCGCTTGGCTGACCCGCCGGTTCCTGATTGTTGTTGCCACAGATAAGCGGATCATTGTTCGCAGCGGTATCCTTTATGCCGATATGATTGAGCTGCGCTATACGCAGGTTGAGAGCGTTGAGCTAGGCATCAACATCATTGGTCAGATTTTTGGCTATGGCAGTCTGATCATTACAGGAACGGGTCAACGACGGATCATCGTGCCGTATATTTCCAACTCGCTTGAGTTCCGCGGCAAAGTGAACGACATCCTCGTCAACAAATAGAAGGCATCGCGATATGACGAATGACAGCCCCTTTAAAAACGGCAAATGGGACAAGACGAACCTTGTAAGTCGTTATGTGACTGAAGGTCCCAAGAGCGCGCCGCACAGATCCTATTATTACGCCATGGGTATGACGGAAGAAGAAATTCACCAACCATTGGTGGGTGTCGCCACCTGCTGGAACGAAGCTGCGCCCTGTAACATTGCATTATCGCGGCAGGCGCAGTCAGTAAAAGTTGGCGTAAAGGAAGGGCAGGGTACGCCCCGTGAGTTTACGACAATCACTGTGACGGATGGAATTGCGATGGGACATGAGGGGATGCGGTCCTCACTGCCATCACGCGATGCGATTGCAGACACGGTTGAACTGACGATGCGCGGTCATTGTTATGACGCGCTGGTGGGGCTGGCGGGGTGCGATAAATCTTTGCCGGGGATGATGATGGCCATGATCCGCCTCAACGTGCCATCGGTCTTTATGTATGGCGGCTCAATCCTGCCGGGAAAATTCCGGGGTAAGGATGTCACGGTCATCGACGTGTTTGAGGGTGTAGGCAAACATGCGACTGGTGAATTCAGTGACGCTGATCTGCACGAAATGGAGTGCCATGCCTGCCCATCCGCTGGTGCCTGTGGCGGTCAGTTTACAGCCAACACAATGGCGTGCGTGAGTGAAGCCATTGGTTTGGCTTTGCCGGGCTCGGCTGGCGCACCTGCACCGTATCTGACCCGCGATGAGTATGCCGCTGCGTCGGGCAGGGCGGTGATGGAGCTGCTCAAGCTCGGTATCCGTCCACGTGATATTGTGACCCGTAAAAGTTTGGAGAACGCGGCAATGGTGGTATCGGCCACCGGTGGATCAACCAACGCGGCGCTCCACCTACCCGCGATGGCGCATGAAGCAGGAATTGATTTTGATCTCTTCGATGTCTGCGAAATTTTCAAACGCACGCCTTATATTGCCGACCTCAAACCCGGCGGAAAGTATGTTGCCAAGGATTTGTTCGAAGTCGGCGGCGTGTCGGTGGTCCTCAAAGAACTGATGAAGGGTGGCTATCTGCACGGCGATTGCATCACCGTCACGGGAAAAACGCTGGAAGAAAACCTGCGCGATGTGACCTTCCCCGAAGGTCAGGATGTGGTTCGCCCAATCGATAAACCGATTACAATCACGGGCGGCGTTGTCGGCCTGAAGGGCAATCTGGCACCGGATGGCGCGATTGTAAAAATTGCAGGAATGAGTGATTTGGTTTTTGAAGGCCCGGCGCGGTGTTTTGATTCTGAACAAGAATGTTTGGATGCGGTTCTTGCGCGTCAATATAAAGAAGGCGATGTTCTGGTTATCCGCTACGAAGGCCCCAAAGGTGGGCCGGGGATGCGTGAAATGCTCTCCACTACCGGCGCACTCTATGGTCAGGGGATGGGCGGCAAGGTTGCGCTCGTCACTGACGGGCGGTTTTCAGGCGGTACGCGCGGATTCTGCATCGGTCATGTCGGGCCTGAAGCGGCAGTGGGCGGTCCTATCGGCCTATTGAAAGATGGGGATGTGATCCGTATTGATGCTAAAAAAGGTGTCATGGATGTCAAGCTTTCGGAGGCTGAATTGGAAGAACGCCGCAAGGCTTGGAAACCTAAAGAGCATCGTTATGGTTCCGGCGCCATTTGGAAGTTCGCGCAGACGGTAGGTCCAGCGCGAACCGGTGCAGTGACGCATCCTGGAGCCAAAGGCGAGCGCCACGTTTTTGCCGATTTGTAACCAATTGTAACTACAACATATTTTTGAAGTAACAAGGCGGGTTTATCCCGCCTTTTATTATGGTTTTTGAATGTAGTGGGGAACTAAACCGCTTCAATATTTATTTAACCATTAGGGACCAAACTGAGGGAAGAGAGACTTCACAAGGCGATTCTGCCCATGACACAGATAGTAAAAACGAGACTGAGACATTCCCTGCTGGCGGCCCTTGTGGCCGCTTTGGGTGCGTTTTTCATTTTTGCTGGTGCATCCACCGTGTCATCGCAGGCACACAGCCTGACATCCGATCTGATCGATCATAAGGTATTCTATGATGCGAAGCATATCGATGCCCTCTATGAAGCGCGAAATATGAACCCAATGTGGATCCGTGGGGGTGGGAGATTCCAGCCTCGCGTGGAAGGCGTTGTGAATATACTGGAAGATTCCTGGACGCATGGTTTGAACCCGGAGAAATACCACGTCACAAAAATCCGCGAACTTATGGCTGATCGTTCGGCCGCACATGATGTTGACCTTGATATGCTCTTGACTGATGGGGTCATCCGTTACACCCGTGACCTGACCGGGATGCGAAACAAGAATTATGTCCGCCTTGATCAGGTCAATTACTGGCGTCAACCGATGGCACAGGATGATATCGTCACGAACGTGATTAAGGCGGGCGATCCAATCTCGGCGCTCCGCTCTCTAGAGCCCAACAATAATTTGTACAATGCTTTGCGTCATGAACTGATTGCGCTGGCTGAAACCAATAGCACCGAAAATGCGCCAATTAAACTTTCTAAAAACATTAAACCGGGTAAAGCTGACTCCGCGATTCCCCAGATTCGTCAACGCCTTGGTCTCGAACTCTCGGGTGATTCTGCAACAACCTATGATGATGCATTGGCTGCGCGGGTCATGACCTTTCAGCGCGACCATGGTCTCGAAAATGATGGCGTCATCCGTGCAGATATGGTTGGGCTGCTCAACCGCTCCAATAGGGATAAGATGATGCAGATTGTCGCCAATATGGAGCGTCTCCGCTGGCTGGACCAAGAACGCCCTGACCGCTATGTCCTCGTCAATATCCCGTCCGCGACCCTCTGGGCCGTTGATAAAGGCGACGTGGCGTTGGAAATGCCGGTGATAGTCGGTAAAACGGCGCGCCCTACTTACAGCTTTAAAACCATGATTACGGGCGTTCGTTTAAACCCCAACTGGACCGTTCCGCCAACCATCAAGCGGTCAGACTTCCTGCCGATGCTTCAGGCCGATCCTTACGCCTTGTCTAAGCGGGGCATCGAACTTCGTGTAAACGGCCGCTCCATTGATCCGGGAAAGGTTGATTGGAGTACGGAAGGGGCCCGCAACCTCAGTAAGGTCCGAATGATTCAGGCTCCCGGTGATGACAATCCATTAGGCAAGGTGCGTGTTATCATGGAGAATCCCTATAACATCTATTTGCACGATACCAACCATCGTGACTTGTTTGTGAAGCGCGAGCGGGCTTTAAGCTCTGGCTGCATTCGTGTATCTGAGCCTGAAAAACTGGCTGATTTTATCTTAAAGCACAATGACGGCATGGATTTTGACGTTATGACGAAGATGATCAACTCTGGCCGAATGCGCGATATTCCTGTTCCCGAATCAATCCCCGTTTATATTACTTACCAGACTATATGGCTCGATGAAGAAGGCCGCTTGGTTTATGGTCAGGATGTTTATGGTCAAGATAAAAAATTGGGGGAAATGCTGGAAAAATCCCAATCAATCCACATCTCAAATCCTTCAAAAAACACACAAATTACCCTTTAGTTTGAAAAAGTTGCCGGATTAACCATGTTGGAGTAATCTAACATGGTGAATTTGAGTCTTTGACTCACCCCGCCAATTTGCTAAAAAGCATGTCTTCAAAGAAAGTTCCTTTCAAATTTTCTTTGTCCACGGAAACTAAAACAGAGGTTACATGACTTCCCACACTAATGACCATTCGGTCGAACCTGTGAGCCGTCGCAAGTTTTTAGGATTGGGTGCCGTTGCCGCTGCAAGTGCAGTTGTCGCAACATCGGTTATTCACCCGGCATCCGCAGCGATATTTTCGAAATCTTATTCGGAAAGCGGCTCTCGTAAAATCTCTTTCAGAAATTCCCATACAGGCGAAACATTCTCCGGCGTTTACCGCGTTGGTGACAAATACCTGCCCGACGCGTTCGAGCGTATTAATGTCGTTCTGCGGGATTTTCGTACCAACCAGCTATTCCCAATTGACCCGCGCGCGATCGACATAATCTACGCGGTTCATCAACAGACACAGCACACAGATCCGTATGAGATCCTGTCCGGTTATCGCTGCCCGAAAACGAATGCCATGCTTCGTGAAGGCACCAGCAAGACCGGTGTTGCCAAAAATTCCCTGCATATGACAGGGCAGGCGATCGACTTGCGTCTTCCGGGTTTTGACACCAAGCGTGTCCGCGATCTTGCAAAGTCACTCCGTGCCGGTGGCGTTGGCTATTATCCTAAGAGCAACTTCGTGCACATGGATACTGGCGACGTTCGTAGCTGGTAGTTTTTGACAAAAAATTCTATAAGAAGCCTGAAAGCAATTTCAGGCTTCTTTACTTTTAGGGGTACGCCATATGAAAATCGTTGCCTTGGGCGCGAATTTACCAAGCCAGCACGGTACACCCGCCGAAACATTGAAGGCGGCTGTGGATGCAATTGCGCATCGCGGCATCAATGTTATTGCTGCCTCCAGCATTTGGAAGTCTGCCCCGGTTCCGTTCAATCCTGATCATCCATGGTATTACAATGGCGTTGTTGCCGTGCAGACCAGCCTTTCAGCGCATGAGCTATTGCGGGAGCTTTTGGCCATTGAGCAGGATTTCGGGCGGGTACGGACAGTGCGGAATGCGCCACGGGTGCTGGATCTCGATCTGATTGCTTATGAGGATGAGATTATACTCGATGGGCCTGAATTGCTCGTCCCCCATCCACGGATGCAGGATCGGGCTTTTGTACTTATGCCGATGTCAGACATCTTCTCGGAGTGGAGGCATCCGCAAAGTGGCACAACACTGGATCAATTGCTGGCCGCCATTCCCGAAGATCAGAAGGCGGAAAGCACGGGTGAGGCATTGTTATGAACAGATTTATCCACAGTGATGACCCCGTGTTAATGGGCATAGTGAACGCCACCCCGGACAGTTTCTCCGGCGATGGATTCGGTAAAGATATTGATGCTGCCATAGCTCACGGCTTGAAACTTTATAAGGAAGGAGCCGCCATTCTTGATATCGGTGGGGAATCGACCAATCCCAATTCAGACCCTGTTGACCCGAAAGAAGAGATCAAACGGGTCATTCCTATTATTGAAGGCCTAAAAGATTGTGGTGCTGTTATTTCCATCGACACGCGTCACGCAAAAACTATGGAGGCGGCAATTAAAGCAGGCGCAACCTTTATTAATGATGTGTCTGCATTAGAGGGTGAGGGTAGCTTGTCGGTGGCGGTGAACTCCGGCGCTGATGTTTGCCTGATGCATATGCAGGGCACTCCGCAGACGATGCAGGACCACCCTTATTACGATGATGTCATGGGTGAAGTTTACGCCTATCTGGGACGGCGGATCGAAGCTTGCATGATGGCAGGAATGGAGCAGGGGCGTATCAGTGTGGATGTCGGGATCGGATTTGGTAAAACCTTAGAGCACAATCTTACGCTGCTGAAAAACCTTGATCATTTCCAATCGCTCGGCGTACCTGTATTGCTGGGTGCGTCACGAAAACGGTTCATTGAAGCACTTCATCCCAGCACACCTGTGAACAAGAGAATGCCGGGGTCAATTGCCACCGTTCTAGCTGCATACCATAAAGGCGTGCGTCTATTTCGCGTTCATGATGTTGCGGAAACGGCGCAGGCATTAAAAGTCTTCAGCGCTATTCAGTGATCTGACGGATATTCCACGGGAAGGCTTCGTTCGCTGCATCGGGCACAAAGTGATGCAAGGAACAGTTTTCAATTCCCGTCATCGGTGATTTGTAAAGTCCGCCAAAGGCGCGGAACACACCACCATGACAGACGATCAGGATCGGCCCTTCATGGCCATTCACAAAACTGGTGATGGCGCCTTTGACCCGTTGATAGAAGTCAGCGTGTGTTTCACCATTCGGTGGATCAATTCCATCACGAATTGGCTGACGCGTTGTTTCCCATGTCACGCCTTCCCAGTCGCCATACATTTGTTCAGCGATTTCCGGGTGTTCGAACATGGGAAGGCCAAGGCCTTCGTTAATAATCTGGGCGGTGATCCGCGCCCGTTGCAGATGGCTGTGGACGATGACGCTCGGTTTGACCTCAAGGGCCGCAACGATTTTTGCGGCGGCACGTGCCTGCTCGAGGCCTTTTGGCGTCAGGGCAACATCGACATGGCCGCTGGCATATTGGCCAAGATTGGCTTCGCTTTCGCCGTGGCGGATCATATAAAAGGGGATGGCTGGTATCATGGCGACTGTTTAGCGGATTTTGCCATGGACAGTAAACCTTTTTTCCCGCGATAGTGTCATCCATGGAACATTGGACCGATAGTGGATATATCCTGAGCGTCCGTCCGCACGGGGAGGGCGGCGCGATTGTGGCGTTACTGACCGAAAATAATGGCCGCCATGCCGGTTATATTTACGGGGCCGGGTCAAAACGCGGCATGCTGCAACCCGGCATCCGGGTTGGCATCGACTGGAAAGCGCGTGTGTCGGACCACCTTGGCAATTTGACGCTGGAACAGGAAGCAGGATTGCCCGCTGGCATTCTGGAAGACCCGCTAAAATTATCGGCGCTGCTGTCGGCTTGTGCGCTTTGCGATGAAACGCTGCCCGAGCGGGAAGGTCATCCTGGACTTTATCATGGCTTCAAAACGCTGATCGATATGATGGATAATGAAGTCTGGGCCGCCGCTTATATCTACTGGGAAATCGCGTTGTTAAAAGAGCTCGGGTTTGGGCTCGACCTGACACGCTGTGCCGGCGGCGGTGACAACGCTGCACTGGCGTATGTTTCACCAAAATCGGGCAGGGCGGTGAGCTGGGCACAGGCGCAACCCTACAAGGAAAAGCTGCTGGAATTGCCGGGCTTCTTAAAGCCGAATGGTGGGCCTGTGGATGCGGAAGAGATTCACAAAGGATTAAAGATGACGGGCCATTTCCTAGAACACTGGGTGTTTGCTCATCACACCAAGGGGGTTCCCGACGCGCGTCTACGCTTTGAGGATCGTTACTGGAAAAGCCTAACTGATATGAAGAGTAAATCCGCGGGGACCGCCGGGTGAATCGTGTGTCACCAATGGCTCATGTGTCAGATCATTGTTCCGTATAATGTTGTGAGCGCGGTTGATTAACATGCCTGCTGCACTCTGAAAAAATCGGGGAAGACTTTCCGGGGCGATGTCGTATTTTTCACCTTTTACACGGTAAGAACTTTTACCTTCACCAACGCGGTATGGCAGTTTGGTTGCTACCAGATGTCTTTCATCGGTAATTTTGGCTTCAAAGCCGGGCCACCAGCCACGCGGCATAGCAGAAAGATTTACGATCTCTAATTGTTTCGCGCTTTTCATCAGTTGTTTGTATTCTTCGAGGCGCTCGGTAAGAAATGAAACATCTTTCATATTGAGCTCTAAACATACTGGGTGTTTCCATGCGGCAAATTGATACATGAAATCTGAGCAACGTTGTGCCAGTTCTATTAGTTCGCGACGAGGAATTTCCCGAATTTTTTTCTCCTGCATTATAAACTCCTAATTTTACGGAAAATTACAATCTGGCTGGAAAAATGCAAGGAAAAACGCAAAAACCCTTGGCGTTTTAGGCGGCGCGCTTTAAGACATAAGCCCATATGGCCAAAAAACCCACGAAAACCGCGATAGAGCCGAAAGTCATCGATCAGGGAA
>CAZUYV010000064.1:0-8721 GCA_964624435.1 uncultured Micavibrio sp.
AATATATGGCCTCCAACAAAGCACGCCCGATCCCGCAACTGGATTACAGCGGATCTAAAAAAAGCGGCATCAAGAAACTGAAAACGGCATAAGGCAATGAAGACGATGTGCAAATTCTGGAATAGAAATAAGTATGAATCTTCAGCCAAAGTGGTTGATGGAAATCTGATCCTAACCCTGCCTGATGCCATGAATCCTGTCATCTGGCGCATGGAGCTTGGCAATGTGAAATCATCGGCGCTCGAAGTTCGTGCCAACGACAATCACTTTCTTCTCGCCCTGAAAACACCCAAGGGCGACGTGCATGATATCGCGCCCTACGAAAACCGTGAACGCGCCCTGCATGCGTTAATGCAAGTATCCCATGCACTTGGCAAGGCGGAAGGCAAGATGGCATCGCCCTCAGCCGCTGGGCCAACCCAAATTCTTCAGGCCACGCCTGTGAAGAATAGCTCCGGTTTTAAATGGCTGATCGCACTCGGCGCCGTCATCGTCCTTATCTTCCTGTTCTCGTATCTTTCAAGCATGACGCCGCGCGATGAAGTTCTTGGCACACCAACCAGCCTTGATACAACTTCGCCTGCCACCGACAATAGTGAAAGCGGTGTTCCGCTATCTGCCGATCAATATTTGAGAGGGTTTTAAGTTAGATGGCCGTTAATGAGAAACGATACGGTTATTATGCGCACCTTCGGGACGTGCGCCCTATCTACGTGCGCCTTGGCGAATGGATGCGCAACCCTAAGCATTCCTTCCTCGTCTTCCTGATGATGGTGATGCCTTTTTATTTCGTGCCGCAGATACGGATGTTTGCGGACATTATCCTCATTATCAATGTTTTCTTTTTCTGGTGGCTGAAAACACGCCCTCGCCCTCTGCCTTTTAAACACCCGATGGATTCACCGTTCAAAGATCCATTCAATATGGGTCCGGGCCGTTCCGGCAAGCCCGAAGGGATTTTATATCTCGGCAACACCCGGGCAACGCCGGGCAACAGTCACACAAATGAAGAAATCTGGTTCACCAATTCCGATGCCAGAACGCATATTCTTTATCTTGGTACTACCGGGGCCGGTAAAACCGAAGGTCTGAAATCCATCGTCACCAACGCGATGACATGGGGCTCGGGCTTCGTTTATATCGATGGTAAAGCCGATACGGATTTGTGGTCCGCGCTTTCCGCCCTTGTCCGCCGATTTGGTCGTGATGATGACCTGCTCGTCCTGAACTATATGACTGGGAACTCCGATGCGCGCGCGCCATCGAACACCATGAACCCGTTCTCCTCGGGCTCGGCAGGCTACCTGACCAACATGCTGGTGTCCCTGATGCCGCAGGCCGAAGGCGACAACGCGATGTGGAAAGAGCGTGCGGTTTCATTGATCAGCTCACTTATGCCGGCCCTGACATGGAAACGTGATCATCAGGATATTCCACTATCGGTTAGCACAATCCGCGATTATCTAAGCCTGAACAACATTATCAAACTGTCCCGTGATGACGCGCTGGCGGTAGATTTGCGGGAATCCATCAAGGGTTATCTTGATACATTACCGGGCTATGTCGATGCCGCATTCGATGACCAGGGAAAAGAAAAACCTGTTGGCCCTGACCAACCAATGATCGATACAACGACCGTGCGCCAGCAGCACGGTTATCTGACCATGCAGTTTACCCGCTCCCTGCAATCGCTCGGTGATGACTATGGCTACATCTTCGATACGCAGGCCGCCGATGTTGATATGGTTGACGTCGTTCTCAACCGCCGCGTTATGATTGTTCTGATCCCGGCCCTTGAAAAATCGGGCGATGAAACAGCGAACCTTGGTAAAATCGTTGCCGCCACCCTGAAAGGGATGATGGGGTCTACCCTTGGCGCAACAGTAGAAGGCGAAAGCTCATCCGTTATTGAATCCAAACCCGCGCATTCAGCTACGCCGTTCATCACCGTGTTTGACGAGGTTGGATATTACGTGTCCGAAGGCATGGCCGTTATGGCGGCGCAGGCGCGTTCGCTCGGCTTCTGTCTCATATTCTCAGCGCAGGATTTGCCCGCTCTTCAAAAACGCGTGAAGGAAGAGTCCCGTTCCATCACCGGTAACTGTAACATCAAGATTTTCGGCAAGCTGTCTGACCCAACCGACACGAAAGACTACTTCGAACGTCAGGCCGGTAAAGCACAGATCATGCAGACAACGGGCTTCCAGTTACAGGGCGGCGTGTCCACCGGTTCGTTCTACGACAATCTCGGCGCCAGTATCGCCTACTCCGACCGTGCCGATTACGGCGACTTAAAAAAACTGCGCGAAGGTCAGGCCATTATGATCTTCGAAAACATTGTTATCGACGTGCAGATCTTTTATGCCAACCCCGGCCACGCCAAGGCAATGCGCGTAACGCGTTATCTGTCGCTGCCACCTCCGGATGAGCAGATCATTAAACACAAAAAACAGATCACCCAGTTGCGCGATCACCTGATCAGCAAAACATGGACCGCTGCCAAGGCCGACGTATCATCCACCACCACGCCGCCGATTGAGGCCGCACGCGATGGATATAAAATCGGCACGGAAATTTTTGAAAACCCCATCGATCACGGAATTGCCGCGATTGCCGAACTTCATGCAAGGCAATATCCGGAAGAGGCCGCGAAAGCGCTGTCCGGTGATACAACTCCGCCGCCTGCCCCTGAAACACCGCCTTCTTCCATGCCGCCATTGGTGGCCACGCGCACGCCTGAAATTCCGGACGCTCCTGCCGTGGCCCCTGCGGCTACCAGCAGCAGCCCTATGGGATTTTTCAAGAAACCCGCTGGTGATACCGCGCCTGCCGCACCGGTCAAAGAAGACAACAAAGTTTCCTTCGCCGATCTGGCGGTTGAACCTGCGACCAGCACATTCGCAACGCCTGCCCTCGACCAGACAACGAAATCCATTCTGGAAGAGGCCGGATCGAACCTCGCCTCATCCCTGTTCAAAACCAACAAGGAATAATATCCATGTCACCATCCCGCGAGCATCAAGGTGGTAATGCTGTTCTCCTCATCCTGATCGGCGTTGCCTTGTTTGCCGCCCTCGCCTACACCTTCATGAAAGGCAGCAAGCAAGGCCAGGGAAACATGTCCACGCAGCAAGCGAAGATAGTGGCGCAAAATATCCGCAGCTATGCCATGGATATAGAACAAGGCATTAACAAGCTTGTAAGACGGGGTTGCTCTCAAGATCAGTTGAGTTTTGCAGGCTCAGTCAATCGTACAGGTGCATTCTATAATAATACTTGGGCACCTTCAGACAAAAGCTGTCATGTTTTTGACCCGGCAGGAGCCGGCATCGCCGATAATGCCGTGTCAACCGGGAATGGTACAAATACCTGGCACTTTGGCCAGAATAATAGACTAGTAACACAAGCATCACCTCTCCAAACCGTATATGGAATAATGGCAATGATGACAAACGTCAGCGACAATGTTTGTACAGAACTCAATAAGCAGGCGGGTAATGGATGGGTTCATATACCGACAAAAAGTAGTGGTAACTGGAACTTCAAACGTTATAACCCATCAGTTGGAATGGGGATTATTTCTGGGCCTGGATATACCACATGTACCGATATTACTTACGCTGGTCCTCCTTCCGGCACATATTGTGGCGTATCTGAGGGATGTATAAATGATACCGTTGACTCTGACGCGCCCTCCAACATGTATTTCCGTTTTGTTTACACGACTCCCTAATATCAGGGACAGGATACTATTCTTGACGCCTCCCGCGAATTACCCTAATCTTTGATTATGGCCAGACAAGCACGAATCGTTTTACCCGATACCCCCCATCACATCACGCAACGCGGAAACCGCAGTGAGCCCGTATTCTTTGAAAAAAGCGATTACGAGGCATATATCGATTTTCTAAGCGAAGAATGCGCGAGCGCGGGCGTTTCCATCTGGGCCTACTGCCTGATGGCCAATCAAATTCAATTGATCGCTGTACCGCGCAAGGACAACGCGCTGGGCCGGGCGCTGGGCGAAGCACACCGCCGCTATACCCGTCGCATCAATGAACGCAATCAATGGCGCGGCCATTTGTTTCAGGATCGCTTTTTTTCCTATCCCATGGATGAAACGCATCTTTTGAATGCCGTTCGCTATATCGAAATGACACCTGTCATGGCGGGCGTAGCGCCAGCACCGGAAGCCTATCTCTGGAGCAGCGCAAGGGCGCACGTGAAAAACCGCGAAGACAAATTATTGTCACCGGAAAAACCTCTTCTGCATTTTGTGCCGGACTGGAAGGGCTTCCTTGAAGAATGGCCGGAAGAACAGGACCCCAAAGCCATCGAACGTCACCTGCAAACGGGACGTCCACGGGGGAGTGAAAACTTCCTTGATAGTGTCGAGAGCATGGTAGGCCGCACTGTCCGCCCGCAAAAACCGGGCCGCCGTTCGATTACCTTCACCAGAAATATAAAGTAATTACATCCGTTCAGGAATGTTAATCCCGAGCAGGCCGAGCACCAGTTCAAGCTGGCGATAGGTCATGGCACAAAGCGCAAGGCGGCTGTTGCGGATCGCCGCGTTCTCCTCTGACAGGATGTGGCAGTTGCCGTAGAACGAGCTAAAGGCCTGCGCCAAGCGGAACGCATAATCGCACAAATGATGGGGCGCATAGTTTTTGAGGGCGGCGTCAACGGCGTCCGGTAATTCAGTAAGCATCAGGGCCAATGGACGGTCTGCGTCCTGCAGCGACAATTCAAAAGAACCCTCTTTGTAGTCCGCTTTGCGTAGAAGCGATTTGATCCGTACAGCTTGATACAGTAAATATGGACCGGTTTTTCCTTCAAAGCTTGTGAGACGGTCGAGATCAAACACGTAATCGGCCTGACGCGCATTCTGAAGATCGGCAAACTTGATCGCGGCAATCGCAACCTTGTGCGCAACATCAGATTTTTCGGCCTCGTTCATATCATCGCCGACATGTGCCTCGCCCATTCTCACATGGGCCTTTTCGAGCGCCATGGAAATCAGGTCATCAAGCCGCATCACGCCACCCTCACGGGTTTTAAATGGTTTTCCATCCGGCCCATTCATCGTGCCAAACCCGGCATGGGTCAGCTCGACATCATCGCCGACCAGTTTACCCAGTCGCGCCGCTCTGAACAATTGCTCGAAATGAAGAGATTGGCGTTGGTCTACGACATACACAATCTTTGTGGGATTATAGAGTTTCACCCGCTCTACAATCGTCGCCATATCGGTGGTGCCGTACATTACGGCACCATCGCGCTTGTAAAGGATCAGCGGTGGAAATTCTTTTTTGTCATCATTGCGCGCAACGGGAACAACAACGGCACCTTCGCTATCGACGGCATAACCCTTTTGTTGCAGGTCTTTGACCATTGGCGCGATGTAATCATGGACATCGGCTTCGCCCTTCCACAGATCGAACTCAACGCCAAGGGCAGCATAGTTTTTCTTCATGCCAATAACGGACACTTCGCGGATTTTTTCCCAGATGCCGTAATAAGGCTGCTCCTTGTTCTGCAGCTTGACGGTGGTCGCCTGCGCCCGTTCTTTCAGCGCTTCATCTTCCTTGGCGGCGCTGGCAGCACGCGGATAACGTTCCGCCATATCATCCATAAGGGATTCAATCTGTGCCTGATTATTCAGATCGGTGTTGAGGACAAGACCTTCTTCGCCGCTCGACAGGTAATTATCGATCAGCATGCCCATATGCGTGCCCCAATCACCAAGGTGAACATCACCCAGCGTGTAGAATCCGGAAAATTTCATGATACGGCGAACGGAATCGCCGATGATGGCGGCGCGCAAATGCCCGACATGCATCGCCTTGGCGATATTCGGGCCACCGTAATCGAGCACGGCAGTATCATTATGGCCGGCATCATCAACGCCCAGACGCTCCTCTGCACTCACCCCTTTCAGATGGGTATTCAGAAATTCATCGGTGACATTCAGATTGATAAAACCGGGGCCGGCTATTTCAATTTTAGAAAAGATGGAGTTTTTTTGCAGTTCCGCCGTAATAAGGCCCGCCACTTCGCGTGGGTTTTTCTTCGCGGCTTTGGCCGCACTCATCGCACCATTGCACTGAAATTGGGCAAGGTCTGGGCGATCCGACACAGTTACACGGCCAAAAGCATGAGCAAGGCCCTGTGCTTCAAACACACTGCCAACGATATCCGAAAGTTTCTGTGCGAGAGAGGCCATAAAGGGTTAAGCGTCCAGCTGGGCCTTCAATGCGTTTTCCTGAATAAAATCGCGGCGTGGCTCCACCACATCGCCCATCAGGGTGGTAAACAGTTCCGATGCCTTTTCCGCATCCTTCACCGTTACCTGCAAGAAAATACGCGCCGCCGGGTCCAGCGTGGTTTCCCACAATTGTTCCGGGTTCATTTCCCCGAGACCTTTGTAGCGCTGCAACGTCAAACCCTTGCGCCCATATTCCAAAACAGAATCAAACAGACCGTAAGGACCATTGATCTTCGCCGCTTCTTTGTCACCAGCCATCAGGCGGGCCGGGCCTTCGAAGTTTTCGCCGAGCCAGTCGCTGGCCGCCTGTAATTTACGGGCATCGGCGGATTTCATCTGTTCGGCGGAAACACGGATCATATCGCGGACACCGCGAACCGTGCGTTCCAGGATAATGCCGCCGACAGGTGTGAACGAGCATTTCCATGTTTTTTCATTTTTCGCAGAAAGATTGCTAAGGCGAGCAGCCAGTTTTTCACAAACTTGTGCAGCATAAGCGGCATCTTCGAACATTTTTTCATCGAATGAGCCAACAATCGCCGCCTGTTCAATAGAATCACGGTTTCCTGTCTTCTGTGACAAATTGAAAATTGCCGAACGGATGGAACGAGCACGGTTTAAGATATCGAGAATATCTTTTCCAGCGCGCTCGGAACCATTGGATTCAACGAGCTTGACGTCCGCCATCGCGGCATCAATCAGGTAATCCTCCATGGCCGCATCATCTTTGAGATATGTTTCATTGGAATTTCCGCGTTTGACCTTATAGAGCGGCGGCTGAGCAATATAGAGATAGCCCCGTTCAATCACGCTTGGCATATAACGGAAGAAGAATGTCAAAAGCAACGTTCTGATGTGAGCGCCGTCAACGTCCGCATCAGTCATGATAACAATTTTGTGATAACGGATTTTATCAACGTTGAATTCATCAGCGCCAATACCTGTGCCAAGCGCCGTGATTAACGTACCAACCTGTTCAGACCCCAACATCTTGTCAAACCGCGCACGTTCCGTGTTCAGGATCTTTCCGCGCAATGGCAGAATCGCCTGATTTTTACGATCCCGCGCCTGTTTGGCCGAACCGCCCGCAGAATCTCCCTCAACGATGAAGATTTCAGAATCGGCTGGATCGCGGCTCTGGCAGTCGGCCAGCTTGCCGGGCAGGTTGGATATATCCATCACACCTTTGCGGCGCGTCAGATCACGGGCCTTGCGTGCCGCTTCACGAGCCTGTGCGGCTTCAGTGACTTTCGCGATAATCTGTTTGGCCTCAACGGGGTTTTCTTCAAACCATGTGGCCAGCTTATCATTGATCGCAGCCTCGACAACCGGGCGAACCTCGGAGGAAACTAGCTTATCCTTCGTCTGTGAGGAGAATTTAGGGTCAGGCACCTTCACCGACAAAACGCAGGTCAAACCTTCGCGCATGTCTTCGCCGGTGAGTTTGATTTTTTCCTTCTTGCTCTGCCCTTTTTCTTCAGCGTAAGCGTTCAGAACGCGGGTCAGCGCATTGCGGAAGCCCTGCAAGTGGGTACCGCCATCCCGTTGCGGGATGTTGTTGGTAAAGCACAGCATGGATTCATGATAGGCATCGGTCCATTCCATCGAAGCTTCGACAGTAATGCCATTCTGTTCAGAAATAACGGACACAGGCGCTTTGATAATCGCCTTCTTGTTGCGATCCAGATATTCAACGAAGCTCTGGATACCGCCGGAATAATTGAAATGGCTTTCACGCTTTTCTTCACCGCGCATATCGGTGAGGTAGATATTCACGCCTGAATTCAGGAACGCCAGTTCGCGCAGGCGATCTTCCAGCGTGTCAAAATCAAATTCAACATGAGTAAAGGTTTCGGTCGATGGTAGGAAGGTAACTTCCGTTCCATTGCGCTCACCGGGTTCGAGGTCACGAATTGGCTTCAAATCTTCATCGGCTACACCATGGCGAAATGTCATCGCCCATTCTTTGCCCTGACGTTTGATGTTCAGAAGCAGTTTTTCAGACAGAGCGTTCACAACGGAAACGCCCACGCCGTGAAGACCGCCCGATACTTTGTAGGAATTCTGGTCAAACTTACCGCCAGCATGCAGCTGGACCATAATAACCTGCGCCGCCGAAACACCTTCTTCCTTGTGGATGTCGACAGGAATACCGCGACCATTGTCACGAACAGTAACGGAACCATCAAGATTGATAACCACATCGACACGATCGCAATGACCCGCAAGGCTTTCATCTATCGCGTTGTCCACGACTTCATAGACCATGTGGTGTAAGCCCGAACCATCGTCAGTGTCGCCGATATACATGCCAGGACGTTTGCGGACAGCATCGAGGCCTTTCAAAACCTTGATCGATTCCGCGCCGTATTCGGCATTCTCGGTGTTCACTGATTCCATCTTTTTGGCCGCTTCACTCATGATTTCTGGATACCTTTATTCGATGCATTTTT
>CAZUYV010000065.1:0-8681 GCA_964624435.1 uncultured Micavibrio sp.
GGTTTGTGAGATACATCCCCCGCAATCAGGTTTTAGGGACCGGTAATTTTAATCAATTACAATAAGCCGACGTCCCCACGATACAGTGATCTTCCTCCCAGAGAATAGGGGCAAAAGGCGGTTTTCAGTATCAACCAAGATGCTTTGAACCGCGGCTATGTCCGCATCCCCCGCTTCAGGTGAAGCGGGCGGATACTTTTGATGAAAGAAAACTGTATGACCACGCACTTTAACGAGTTCGCGCTCTCTCCTGCGCTGCAAGAATCCCTATCCATGATGAATTTTTCCGTGCCAACGCCCATTCAGGCGATGGCGATTCCGTTTGGCCTCGAAGGCCGCGATATTCTGGGTTCTGCCCAGACGGGAACAGGCAAAACGGCTGCCTTCTGCATTCCAATGATTGACTACCTGATCAAGAACCCATCCGCTCATGCTCTCGTCATGCTGCCGACCCGCGAACTCGCGACACAGGTTCATGATGTTGCCCGCAAAATGCTGGGCCTTGGTAGCAAAGGTCCTGAAGGCATTAAAAGCGCCCTCCTGATCGGCGGCGAACCTATCAGCAAACAATATGTACAACTGAACCGCCGTCCACGTTTGATCGTCGGCACACCTGGCCGTATCAACGACCACCTTCGCGGTAATCCTGACCTTGTTGACCGTGTATCCTTTGTCGTTCTCGACGAAGCCGATCGCATGCTCGATATGGGTTTCTCGACACAAATCGACTCGATCCTTTCGGAAACAGCTCTGGAACGTCAGACACTGATGTTCTCGGCAACGTTCCCGGATTCGATCATTCGTTTCTCAAAACAATATCTGCAAAACCCGGAACGTATCAGTGCCGGCGTGCAATCCAAACCTGGTGAAAACATTATTCAGGAAAACCTGCAGGTTCCTCAGGAAAAGAAATATGATGAACTGCAGACGCAACTGGTTGCGCGCGAAGGTTCTGTCATTATTTTCGTTCGCACCAAACATGGCGCGGACAAACTGGCTGCTAAACTGATCAAAGATGGCCATGCCGCCGACGCCCTTCATGGTGGCTTGCGCCAACGTCAACGCGAAAAAGTGATCGCATCGTTCCGCAAGGACCAGATCCGTATCCTCGTGGCAACAGATGTTGCTGCCCGCGGTCTTGATGTTCCGCATATCGAACACGTGATCAACCACGACCTGCCACAGGTTGCGGAAGACTACATCCACCGTATTGGCCGTACGGCCCGTGCCGGTAACAAAGGCCATGCAGTTTCCTTTATCTCCCCGGGCGAACGTGGCCTGTGGCGCGAAATTGAAAAAATGCTGGACCCGTCTGTCAAAAACTATGACAGCGGCATGCGCGAAGAAGGCGGCCGGAAACCATCCGGCGGCAAGAAATTCGGTGGTGGCAAATCCTACGGCAACAAAGACGGTTATGCCGGCCGTGAACGCGATGGCGGAGCCCGCAAGGGTAGCTTTGGCGCTCGCAAGCCATTCGGCCGTCCTGACCGTGGCGACCGCAAAGAAGGTGGTTACCACCCTGCGGCTGACTTTGATCGTGCCCCACGCGAAAACCGTGAAGGCGGCGAACGTAATTTTGCCAACAACCCGGACAGCTATAAAAGAACGACAAGCGGCGATCGCAAGGAAGGCGGCTTTAAGAAGCCTTACAACCGCGATGGCGCATCTGCCCCTCGTCAATATAATGGTGATCGTCCATTCCGTAAAGAAGGCGGTGAACGTTCCTTCAACAAACCACGTGAAGGCGGGAACGGCGAAGGCCGCTCCTACGCTCCACGCGAAGGCGGTTTCAACAAACCTTCCTATAGCAAAGATGGCGAGCGCAGCTATAACAAACCAGGCGAACGCTCTTACAAGCCACGGACTGAAGGCGGCAATAATGAAGGCCGTTCCTTCAAACCACGCACCGAAGGTAGCTATGACCGCCCACGCACCAACAATGGTGATCGCCCCTTCCGCAAAGAAGGCGGCTATCAAGGCAACCGTGATGGCAACAGCCAAGGCGGCGAACGTTCCTACAACAAGCCACGTGAAGGCGGAAACAGCGAAGGCCGTTCCTACGCTCCACGTTCCTCCGAAGGCGGCTTCAAGAAGCCCTACAACAAGGATGGTGCCGGTCGTTCTGAAGGCGGATTCAAAAAGCCATACAACAAAGAAGGTGGCTTTAAGAAACGTGAAGGCGGCGGCACCGCTCCAAAAAGCGGCGCAGTGAAGCGTATTGCCCAGCGTAACAGCGGCGGCGCAAGCCAGTCCCGCTAATTCAGTGAACTTTTGAGGAAGCCACTCGTTCGTTCGAACGGGTGGCTTTTTCTATGGGCACAAGGAGGACAAAATGCTTGCCGACAAATTGAGTAAAAAAGAAGTCATGGCAACGATCGCCGTGAAAGATATCGAAAAATCCCGCAAATTCTATGAAGGCAAACTGGGCTTGAAAGAAGTTGAAGACATGGGCGAGGCGGTGACCTACAAGGCAGGGCACGCCAACCTTGTCGTGTATGAATCCAAATTCGCTGGCGGCTATGGTGCCACGGTCGCGACATGGGATGTGGGTGAAGACATTGATGATGTTGTTCAAGACCTTAAAGATAAAGGCGTAAAATTTGAACACTACGATATGGAAGGCATGACGCTGGAAGGCGACATTCATGTGGCCGATGGTATGAAGGCGGCATGGTTTAAGGATCCGGATGGAAGCATTATTGCGCTGATCAGCGGTTCACAACATTAACTTTAAACAAAGGAGATTTTATTATGGCTCAAACAACAAACAATGACAGTTCAGGCACAGGCGTCATTCTTGGCGTATTGCTGGCAATCCTTATTGGTGTTGGCGCTTACTTCTTCATGAAACAGGAAGGTGGCATGCCCGGCACAGAGACGACCAATGTGACTATTGAGGCTCCGGATGTGGCTCCTTCGGCAGGTGATACGGCTCCTGCGCCTTCTCCTGCACCATAAATTCAGGCAATAAAAAACCCCGCTGGTCAGCGGGGTTTTTCTTGTTATACGGCGTCCGATTTCTTGGCGGCACGGGCTGCTTTTTCCCGGTCGTTGATATCGAGATATTTTTTGCGAAGACGCAATGATTTTGGCGTTACTTCAACCAACTCGTCATCATTGATGTAAGACATCATTTCTTCGAGGGACATCTTCTTCGGCGGAACCAGAACAACCGCTTCATCGGAACCCGATGCGCGCATGTTGGTCAGCTTCTTGCCTTTCAGGACGTTGATGTCGAGGTCGTTTTCACGGGAATGTTCGCCAACGACCATACCGGCATAAACCTTGTCGTTGTGGCCGATGAACATGATACCGCGGTCCTGCAGGTTGAAGATAGCATAGGCAACGGCATCGCCTTTGTCTGTCGAAATCAGGGCGCCATTGCGGCGGGCCGCGATATCGCCTTTGTAAGGACCGTAAGAATGGAACAGGCGGTTCATCAGGCCTGTACCGCGTGTATCGGTCAGGAATTGCGATTGGTATCCGATCAAACCACGCGATGGGGCGTGGAACGTGATACGGATTTTGCCTGCGCCACTAGGGCGCATATCGCGCATTTCGGCTTTACGCTGGGTCATCTTGTCGACGACCGCGCCGGAATATTGTTCATCCACATCGCAGATGACTTCTTCATATGGCTCGGTCAGGTTGCCACTGTCATCTTTCTTAAAGATAACGCGTGGGCGGGACACAGAAAGCTCAAACCCTTCCCGGCGCATTGTTTCGATCAGAACGCCGAGCTGCAATTCACCGCGGCCTGCCAGTTCAAACGCATCGCGGTTGGCGGATTGCGTAACCTTGATGGCGACGTTGGTTTCGGCTTCAGTCAAAAGGCGGTCGCGGATCATGGTGGACGTCAGCTTCTTGCCTTCGAGGCCCGCATACGGGGAATCGTTCACCGTGATGGTAACGGACATGGTCGGCGGATCGACAGGATCTGTTGGAATTGGCTTGGAAACGGCTGCGTCGCAAATCGTGTCAGCCACAGATGTTTTCACCATACCGGCAATAACGATGATGTCGCCGGCAACGGCTTCGGTTACAGGAACGCGCTCGATGCCTTGATAGGCAAACAGTTTTGTCAGGCGGAACGTCTCAACGACATTGCCGTTCAAATCGATGGCTTTGACCTGCTGGTTGATCTTTGGTCGGCCCGAATAAACTTTTCCTGTCAGAACACGGCCCAAAAACGGATCGGCGGAGAGCAGGGTTGCCAGCATGGTGAAAGGTGCATCCGGTTCAACTTTCGGCGCAGGAACATAATCCATGACGAGGTCGAGCAGTGGGTGCAGGTTTTCACGCTTGCCATCAAGGCTGGTATCGCACCATCCGTCGCGACCGGAAGCGTAGAGGATTGGGAAGTCGAGCTGTTCATCGGTCGCATCGAGCGAGACGAACAAATCGAACACTTCATTCAGAACTTCATCGGGGCGCGCATCGGAACGGTCAACCTTGTTGATCATCACGATTGGCTTAATGCCGAGTTTCAGGGCTTTGCCCAGAACGAACTTTGTTTGCGGCAATGGGCCTTCGGCCGCATCGGTCAGAAGAATAACGCCATCGCACATGCCAAGGATACGCTCAACCTCACCGCCGAAATCGGCGTGGCCCGGTGTATCGATGATGTTGATACGGTCGCCGTCCCAATCAATCGCGGTGCATTTCGCTAGGATGGTAATACCGCGTTCTTTTTCCAAATCGTTGGAATCCATCACGCGCTCTTCGACGTTCTGGTTTTCGCGGAAAGAACCGGCCTGTTTCAGGATATTGTCGATCAGGGTTGTTTTCCCATGGTCAACGTGCGCGATAATCGCGATGTTGCGGATTTTGCTTGGGTCGTTAATCATTTGATTCTGCTCATTTTCTTTAAAATTCTTGGGCGGCGCAGCAATTGCGCCGGGCCACGGGGCAGGATGTATAGGAAATCAGGCCAAAAAGCCAGTTTTAAATGAAGCTTTGGCGGGGGGCTAAACCCTACCGCTTTTCCTTATAATCCAGGTCTTTGGCGAAGGTTTCGGGCAGCATCAGGGCACCGAGCAGGGCAAGGGTGAAAATGACCGCCCCAACAGTCATGGCGGCGGGGCCAAGCCCCATGTAATCCTTAAGGGCAAGGACAGCCAACGTCATGGGAATGGTCGCGGCGCGGGAAAAATTGGGGACGGCGGTGGTTGCGGTGGCACGCAAATTGGTACCGAAACTTTCGGCCGTAATGGTGATGCCAAGAACCCAGCATCCAGCGCCAATGGCGATGCCGACATAAATCGCGATCAGCAGGGATACTGAGGGCGGGGCAGGCAGGTTGAGAAGGACGATCGTCATAAGGAACGCAAGGGCGATGAAGGCGGTGATGACCTTCTTACGGCTGCGAACCCATTGGCTGATCCACGCGCTGGCGAAATCGGACAGGGCAAGGAACAAATTGAACCACACCATCAAGGTCGCGGCGGCAATAGTGAGGCCGTATTGCGATTGGATGATCTCGGGGCCAAAGGTGACGAGGACGCCTGCCGTGTACCAGATCGGCAAAACCATGAAGACGCACAGGCAGAATTTTTTTAAACGCTGCGGAGACGCCAAAATCATCAACAGGTTGCCGCGTGTTTCATCGCTGCGGATAGTGTCAAAGATTTGCGATTCTGCAACCTTGATACGGAAGCACAGCAACATCAGCCCGGCAATGCCGCCTAGCATAAAGCTCGTGCGCCATGGAATATAATGGGCCAGAAGCGATGCGGCCAGCGCGCCGAACACGCCAAACCCGACAATAATCCCCGCGCCGTATCCGCGTTTTTCCTTCGGCAGACTCTCGCTGATCAGCGTGACCGCCAGCCCCAGTTCCCCCGCCAGTCCAAAACCTGCGAGAAAGCGGAACGTCGCAAAAGAAGCGACATCATTGGCAAGACCGTTGAGCAACGTCGCCATCGAATAAAGAATGATCGAAAGGAACATCATCTTGGTGCGCCCGTATCTATCGCCGAGCACCCCAAAGAACAATCCGCCGAGGAACATCCCACCCATCTGCATGTTGAGCAGGAACACACCGGTGCTCATGATCTGATCGGCTGGCACGCCAATGTCGATCAGGGCGGCAATCCTGTTCGCGCCAAAAATCCAGATGTCATAGACATCGATAAAATATCCCAGCGCCGCGACAATCACGGGCAGGGTCAGAATGCCTTTGGGGAATATTTTTTCACGCAGTGCCATAGAGCGATCCTAAAAATCCACGCACTTGCCGCCGATTTCCCAATCACCATAGCGGACCGGGTCGAGGCCGCCACGTCCGCCGATTTCCCGCGCCTTTTCAGGCGCTTGCGGAGAATTTGCGGGGCTCTTGGACTTATCCCCTTCCGCAGGGGCTTTTTTCGGTGTATTGGATTTTTCACTCATGGCCCGACTATAGGACATTCATGGAAATTTTAAAGCCCTACCGCGCCCGTATAGACGCCCTCGACGACCAGATTGTAGACCTTCTGGCTGCGCGGCTTGATATTATCCGCGAGGTTGGGGCCCTGAAGGCTGAAAAGAATATCCCCCCTGTGTTGCAGGACCGGGTTGATGAAGTCATCGATCGCACAGTAGCGCGCGGCGAAGGCAAGGGCGTGGATGCCGGGCTTTTGAAAAAACTCTACGCCGACCTCATTCGTTATTGCTGCGATCTAGAGGCCGAGATCATCAAAAAATCATGACGCATATTCAGCCCGATCTACTCGCCGACCTTCCTTCCGATGGCCTTGCATCCCGCGCTTCGGCCCTGACGATTTTGTCGCAGGTTCTGGGCCAGAAGAAAATGTTGGATGTTGTGCTGGAACGCGAAGGCTCCTTTACCCGCTTGCCCCCACGCGACCGTGCGTTTGTGCGCATGCTGGTGGCGACTGTCCTGCGCCGTAAGGGACAACTCGATGATCTGATCCTGCGTGCACTCGACAAGGGTGAATTGCCGCGTCCCGAACAACTCAAATGGATTCTCTATCTCGGCATCACACAGATCCTGTTCATGGATGTGCCGGATCACGCCGCCGTGGATACGTCCGTCAATCTCGCGGGACAGGAAGGGATGGAAGGCAAAAAGGGTTTTGTAAACGCCATTCTGCGCCGTATGACCGCCGAAGGAAAAATGTGGCTGGGCGAGCAGGACGAAGCCTCGCTCAACATTCCCGAATGGCTCTATGTGCAATGGATCAACGCTTACGGCGCGATGAAGGCCAAGGATATCGCGCAGGCTTGTTTGTCCGAGGCCGCGCTCGATATCACGATTAAAAATCCCAAGGAAGAATCGCTCTGGGCTGGCGCACTGGAGGCACAAGTATTGCCGACCGGGTCGCTTCGCCGCACATCCGGTGGGCATATTACCGACTTGCATGGATATAACGATGGCGCATGGTGGATTCAGGATGCGTCCTCCGCGCTTCCTGTGAAATTGCTTGGCGATGTAGCGGGAAAAACGGTGCTTGATCTGTGCGCTGCGCCCGGCGGTAAAACTGCGCAGCTCGCGGCGCTGGGGGCGAAGGTTGTGGCGGCTGATCGCTCTGCGTCCCGCATGGCAACTTT
Organism: uncultured Micavibrio sp.; assembly: GCA_964624435.1. GTDB lineage: Bacteria > Pseudomonadota > Alphaproteobacteria > Micavibrionales > Micavibrionaceae > Micavibrio_A. Next base: position 7,552 of record CAZUYV010000065.1, read on the forward strand.
AAATGAAAATCTTCGCCGCCTGAAACTGGAAGGCAATGTGCAGGGCGTAATCGAAGATGGCAGCGTTTGGAAACCTCGCGAAAAATTTTCGCACATCCTGCTCGATGCACCATGCTCCGCCACCGGCACCATCCGCCGCCATCCTGATTTGCTGGCTCTGAAATCCCCCAAGGATCAGGAAGGGTTGATGAACATTCAAGCAAGACTCCTGTCAAACGCGGCCGAGATGCTGGAATCCGGTGGAATTTTGATTTACTGCACCTGTTCCTTGCAAAAAGACGAAGGCGAAAATCAGGTCACGCGCTTTCTGGTCGCCAACCGTAATTTCCGCCGCGTGCCGGTGCGCGCCTCTGAAATCGGCAATATCATCGGCGGTCTGACCTCCGATGGCGATGTCCGCATCCTGCCCCAGCACCTAAGCGAACAGGGCGGCATGGACGGGTTCTATATCGCCCGTATGCAGAAGGTTAACTAAAACCATAAAAAATTAACCCCCCGATTCGCTTTGGCTTTGCCCTGTGGATAAATCACGGGTACAATGATTCGGTAAGGCCCTCTTATTCGCCCCTCCAAATCGCTAAGTGTTTGAATCATGACCAAAAATGTCAGAATAGCTCCATCCATTCTATCGGCCGATTTCGCGCGCCTGGGTGATGACATTCGTATGATTGATGAGGCCGGGGCCGACTATATCCATATTGACGTAATGGATGGCCATTTCGTGCCGAACATCACCTTCGGCCCACACGTCGTGAAGGCGGTGCGCGGCTATTCCAAAAAAATCTTCGATGCGCATTTGATGATTACACCGGCCGATCCATATCTGCAGGCCTTTGCCGATGCAGGTTGCGACATCATCACCATCCATCCAGAGGCGAACACGCATTGGCACCGCTCGCTGCAGGCTATTCGCGGTATGGGGAAAAAGGCTGGTCTTGCACTCAATCCCGCAACGCCCACCGAAGTTCTCGATCACGTGATGGACCTTGTCGATCTCATCCTCGTGATGACGGTCAATCCCGGTTTTGGCGGACAGGCTTTCATTCCGCTGATGGATAAAATTTCCGATGTCCGCGCGCGCATCGACGCGACGGGCCGCAAGATCGACCTCGAAGTTGATGGCGGTGTGA
>CAZUYV010000066.1:0-6293 GCA_964624435.1 uncultured Micavibrio sp.
ATGAACGGCCCAGCATTGTCCTGTTTGACATGGATGGCACTACAGTCCGCCACATCAACCCGCGGATACTTGGCGCGCTCGAATTTCTGGATGATGCCGCGTTTAAAACCAGCCTCTGGTTCAACCGGAAGAAACCACAGCCGGATTACACCCCCGACCTTGAAAAGAAACCGCGCCTGCTTGTCCATCGCGCGCTCCACAAATTCCGTCGCAAACCGATTGACCAAATCGTCCAGCCCTGCCCCGGTATCTACACCGTTTTAAATATCTTCAAGGATGCGGGCATTCCGATGGGGATTGTCAGCAACGGCCTCGGCAAAGGCTATGGCCATGACATCCTCGAAAAATTTTCACTGGCGCAATTTTTCAAGGCACAAATTTTCCGCGAAGATATTCAACGGTCAAAACCTGATCCTGATCCCCTGATCCGCGCCTTGAAACAACTTGGCCTAACGGTCAGCGAAAACGATGTCATCTGGTATATCGGCGACCGCCACAAGGATGTTCTGGCGGCGCTGGCGGCAAATGAAGTTTTGCCCGCCAAAGTTATTCCCTATGCCTATGGATTAAAAGCGTCTGTCGCTATCCTTGAAAAAGGGCAAAGCCCTGAACAGATCATTATGAATTACACCGATTTCGCCGCGAAGATCTTCCCGCTGCTACAAGGCAACGAAGCCGCCTAGTATTTCATTTCTTCCAACACAGGATCATAGGCCTGGAACGGGCCAATCCGGTCCGATGCCTGCAGGCGGCGCGCCAACGGCAACAATGGTTCAAACAAGGACGCATTGGCATGCAGGAACTGGCCAATGCCGACCTGATTTCCCATCATCATCATAAGTTGCTCAACGGCTGTCAGCGGTTTTGGCATCTGCACGACATTGAGTTCATGACGATCGGCCACACCCAGTTGCTGCGCAGTGTAATCCAGTGCGGAATCAAGACCGCCCAGTTCATCCACCAAGCCATTCTGCACAGCCTGCGCGCCAGTCCATGCGCGCCCCTTGGCAATTTTGCGAACATCCTCCGGCTTCATCTTACGACCTTCGTCCACACGTTCGATAAATCCATCATACGTACTGTCAATGGCGGCGTTAAGGCGTTCCAGCTCACTGTCATTAAACGCATCGTTCGATGACCACATGGAAGAATGCGCGCCCCAACGGACCCGGTCCCAGTTGATCCCCAGTTTTTCCCAGAGCTGCTGCAACTGGAATTTACCCATGATCACGCCAATAGACCCAGTGAGCGTTGACGGCATAGCAAAAATGCGGTCGGCATCAACCGATACCCAATAGCCGCCGGACGCAGCGAGCGGACCCATCGATACGATGATCTTCTTGCCTTTTTCCTTGGCATGGACAATCGCGCGGCGAATGGTTTCAGATGCACTGGGTGACCCTCCGGGGCTATCGACGCGCACAACGATCGCTTCGATATTCTCGTCATCAGCAGCGTCATAGAGGGCATCGGCGATGTAATCGGATGTCGCCATACCAGGTTCGGGCTTGCTGCCCGACACAATCTGGCCTGATACACTGACCAGCGCGACTTCCTTGCTGCCCATCTTCTTGTGGCCGCCCTTGACCGAGGCAAAGTAGTCTTCGACGGAAACCAGCGGCAGTTCTTCATCGGTTTTTCCTGCGCGCACTTCCTCCACCAGCTTGTCGGCATAATCAATGCGGGTAATAAGCCCGGCCTTCAATGCCTCCGGTCCTGTCAGCAATCCCTTATCGACCAGACCGACCATTGTGTCGGAAGCAATTTTACGGTCCACCGATATATCACCCAGCATTTGCGAAGACAGGTCGCGTAAAATAGATGACATCATCTCACGATTGGCGGGTGACATTTCGGTGTTGGTAAAGCTTTCCATCGCCGATTTATATTCTTCGCGGTGGAGGAACTGTGCCGATACGCCGAGTTTTTCCAGCGCGGCCTTACCGAACGGCATTTCCATGGAAAGGCCCGTGATGGTCAACATGCCCACAGGCTGCATCCATATCTGGTCAAATGAGGATGCAAGATAGTAGGCGCCGATACCACTGCCTAGATCGGCAAAAGATGGCGTATAAAGATGGGCAAATTTGCCACTGCTGCGGAAATCGTGAATGGCGACCCGCATTTCCTGAATGTGCGCCAGCTCGATATTCGCGCTATCCAGCGACACTAGAAGACCGCGAACACGCTCATCATTTCTTGCTTTATCGAGCGCAGAGATAAATTGATGCACGGTGATGGATTGACCGGCGAACGGATCCATCAGCGAAGCACTGGTGGCATTCTCCCTAATTCCATTTTCAACATTGAGCACCAGGATCATATCTTTGGGCAAAGGCTTGCTGCCCCCCGCAACCATCGACCCCAGCACCACGCCCATAAAAACAGAAAACAGAACAACCGCGCCGATGACGGTAGAGGCGCGTTTCAAGGCACGGAAAATCATGGCCGGGATATCCCAGCGTTTGCGCCGGATCTGCGCCGTGCGGGGCGTTGGTCTGTAAAAGAAGGATCCGAGCTTGCGTTTCATGGGGGCACCGTTTGTTTGCGTCTGGGCCTTATTCTACTAGGCGTGCCTGCCTAAAGTCACGCGGGAACTTTGGGCCGTTTTGCGCCGTTGGCCGACCATAATCCATAAGGAGGACATCATGCCAAGAGGAAGCAAAGACGCCTATACCGACAAGCAAAAACGTCAGGCAGCCCATATTGAAGAAGGATACGAAGAACGGGGTGTATCAAAGAAAGAGGCGCAGGCCCGGGCGTGGGCTACGGTGAATAAGGAATCCGGCGGCGGTAAGAAATCAGGGTCCGGCCGTGCCGTCCATCATTAGGATGGGCCGGAAGGCCCAAAATAATGTCTGGGCAGGTTAGGACGCGTAGTAAATGTATCATCGGGTTGAATGGTTACATTCTCACGAGGATTGTTACTGCTGTATCGAACTGTACGAGGTATACCATCGGACTCACGTGAAGCCCATGCCGCCATCGATTTTATAAAATCACGCGAGTGTAGATATCGCGCCTGATCTAAAAACTCATCCCACTTCTCCGGCTCAACATCGACAAGGTTTTTAACAAACCCTGTCATGCGGCCAATGATGATTTCATTAAAATGGTCTGTGTCGCGATCATACCAATCCAGAGTTGGAACATGGCTTGCCTTGCGCAAAATCGTTTCATGAATGTCCGGCTCTGTCAGGGAATGCTTATGCCCGTCCGCATATTCGAGGGTAATAATAAAATCCAGTGGAAATCTTTTTCCCTCAGGGCCAAGACCAAACAAAATATCATCAGGTCTAATTTTATGTGACCGCTTGGCATGATACCCATTGCCGGACTTAGAATTTTTCAGGATGTAATCATTGTTTCCCAACAAAGTCACAAGCAAAGAATCGCTCTCTTCGTCCAAAACATAGATGGTGTCGTGGATACGAAACGTGCCCTTGATGCCAAAGGCTGGATCCCCATCTTTTACAATCTCATTTTCAAAATCGTATGACATGCAGTAAGACATACGATTTTCTTATTATTATGTCAATTATTAATTATTTAGAGACATTGAGCCTTATGCCGTAGCCAGTGATCGGCCAGAACGCAGGCCATCATGGCCTCGGCCACCGGGGTCCCGCGCAATCCCACGCAAGGATCATGGCGTCCTTTGGTGACGATATCGGTTTCATGGCCATTCTTGTCGATGGTTTGAACGGGCGTCAAAATCGAACTGGTCGGTTTAAACGCAACGCGGCAGACAATATCCTGCCCCGTTGAAATGCCACCGAGAATTCCCCCGGCATTGTTGGACAGGAACACTGGCTTGCCATCCTTGCCGATGCGAATAGGATCGGCGTTTTCTTCGCCGCCCAATTCCGCCGCCCCAAACCCTGCGCCAATTTCAACACCCTTCACCGCGTTGATCGACATCATCGCTTTGGCCAAATCGGCATCAAGCTTGTCATACACTGGCGCACCCAGCCCGGCGGGAATACCAGAGGCAACAATTTCAACAATCGCGCCAGCACTGGAACCGGCTTTGCGTTTTGCATCAAGATACTCTTCAAACATTGGAACGGCTTTCTCATCCGGCGACCAAAACGGGTTCTGCCCAACCTGCGCCCAATCCCAATTGTCACGATTGATTTTTTGCGTGCCCACCTGCACCACTGCGCCGCGAATGGCAACACCGCCATCAAAGGCGTGCTCTAAAATTTTTCGGGCAATGGCTCCCGCCGCAACCCGCATCGCGGTTTCGCGCGCCGACGATCTTCCGCCGCCGCGGTAATCGCGGATGCCGTATTTGGCGTCATAGGTGAAATCGGCATGGCCGGGACGGTACTTTGCGGCAATGTCGCCGTAATCTTTGGACCGCGCATCGACATTCTCGATGAGCAGACCAATCGGTGTTCCGGTCGTCTGCCCTTCGAACACACCAGACAGAATTTTGACCGTGTCTGGTTCCTGACGTTGCGTGGCGTGGCGAGACTGGCCGGGCTTGCGAAGATCGAGGTATTTCTGGATGTCCGCCTCGCTCAGCGCAAGGCGCGGCGGTACACCATCAATAATGCAACCTATGGCTTCGCCATGGCTTTCCCCAAAGGTCTGATACTGAAACAATGTGCCGAAACGATTACCGCTCATGGAAAACCTTACTTATTCAAATAATTACACTTTATGATAGCCCTTGTGCAGCTATTCCGCCAAGGGTCTTGATCCCCTTCATCAGAAACAAGTGCATATTTTTCAAAATACATTTACAGAACATTTTGCTTTTTATACGCTTTTCTATAAGTATTTTGATAAGTCATGAGTGTTTGTATGTATTTTAATTTTGATCTCAGCCAAGCCTTCTATTTCGTTACCCTTGGGGACTACATATTTTCACCTCATAATGGTCAGGAAGTCTGCCTGATGAAGCTGAAAAGCAAGGATGAAACAAGAAGCACGATGTTTCACCTCGTCAAGATGGGTGATCTTTATAAAATGGCCGAACTGGTTGATTACGATGAAGATGATGAGAACCCGGACATCATTCACAATGAAGAATTTCGTCATCCTTCCTTGCTAGTCCAACAGTACCATCTACCCGCCAACATACCGATGGAAAAATATTTCCTCGGGCCATTCGCTGAAATGCAGATGCTTCGGATATTGAAACTGGCTCAAGCAAGCCTCTCACGCGATCATGATATGATGGAAGAAGTGCTGTGGGGTTTGAATTATTCCTTTGCCGAACCAGAAAGACCAAAACAGGCAACAAACGTTCTTCGCTTTAATCCAAGACCGCAATAACTATTTGCCTTCTTTGAGAAGCTTCGCTTTCATGTCGTCCGTACAGACTTCATCTTTCACGGCTTGTTCCGCGCCGCCCATGGCAAGACCATGGAGAATACCAACATACGCCCACTGATATTCATTGTAGTCCTTGTTGCGATCGCGCAGGAACGCCATCAAAGGCAGGTAGAATTTGTTCTGCCAATCCAGACCGCAATGTGACGCAAATCCGGCGATGTGCGCACGCACGACAACAAACTCAGTCAGTTCATAAGGGATGAGCGGATAGACAAGAGTCTTGGCTTTTTCCGGGCCAATGAGAACGCCTTCACCCTTACCGGTGCGTGCCTCGGGAAGAAGATCATGCGCGGCCTTGGCAAGTTTTTCAACCTGGTCGCGTGGCAACCCGCCATCGGCTTCGGCGGCAAAAGACAATCCCTGCCCTGTAAACAGGGCAATCACCAAAAGGAGAATTGGGAAAAAACGCATCAGGCGGCCTTGTCGCCTTCCTTCGGCGCGATTGACCGCAGAAGCTCGGCTGTTTCAGCAGCAGATTCAACACTGCACATACCAACGGTGTGATAACCGGAATCGACATGCAGCACTTCACCTGTAACACCCGACCCAAGGTCGGAGAGCAGGAAGAGACCCGAGCGACCAACGTCATCTATGGTAACGTTGCGACGGAGTGGAGAATTGAGTTCATTCCATTTCAGGATATAGCGGAAGTCGCCAATACCGGAGGCCGCCAATGTTTTGATCGGGCCGGCAGAAATGGCATTGACGCGAATACCGCGGGGGCCGAGATCGGCAGCCAGATAACGAACGGATGCTTCGAGCGCGGCCTTGGCAACACCCATCACATTGTAATGTGGCATAACGCGTTCAGCGCCGTAATAGGTAAGGGTAACCAATGATCCGCCTTCGCTCATCAACGGTGCGGCAGCTTGCGCAACGGATGTGAAGGAATAAACCGAGATATCCATGGTCTTGAGGAAATTGTCGCGGGTGGTGTTCAGGTACAA
>CAZUYV010000066.1:6393-8665 GCA_964624435.1 uncultured Micavibrio sp.
AAACCGAGATATCCATGGTCTTGAGGAAATTGTCGCGGGTGGTGTTCAGGTACAACCCATCGAGTTCGTTTTTGTCGGAAAAAGCGATGGCGTGCACGACGAAATCAATAGAGCCCCATTTTTCTTTGATGGTATCGAAAACCTGTGTGACGGATTCTGGATTGGTCACATCGCATGGCAGAACAATGTCCGACCCGATACTGTCGGCCAGAGGTCTTACCCGTTTTTCCAGTGCTTCGCCCTGATAGGTAAAGGCCAGTTCCGCCCCTGCTTCCTGCGCTGCCTTGGAAATCCCCCAGGCGATGGAACGGTCGTTGGCGACCCCCATAATCAATCCGCGTTTACCCTGAAGCCAGTTTTTCGTGCCGTCCGTCATTCCATTAACCTTTTCTAATTAGGGGTATCCTACACTTTTGGCGGCCATCGTCCAGTCAAAACAAGCGCAGAAACCCGGGTTTTCCGGGGGAAATTGAGGGTTTATTAACCGTAATTTCCTATACTAAATCGTTGAATTACGGGGCTGGGGATCGCTTTCAGATATGGGTATCAACCAGGATAGTCTGCGCAAGATTTGCGACACGGTAACCAAGCAGGTACGGAGTTTATATCCCGACTTGCATACCGTGTTCATTCCGCACGCCCGCGGCATGTTCCACGAAATCGTAGAAACCAGTGAATATGAAATTTTTGACCACCCGGCGAGCGATATCGCCCTGTCCATCATGGAAAAGAATAACAACCGTGATGAATCGAGCTTCCTCGGCATGGCGATTCACAATGAGGTGAAATGGCTGGGCTTTGCGTCCAAAGACAAGATGCTCGCCCTGTTCAATATCAACACCGATGAGTTTGAAACAGAGAACGATGCACGCCGTGCGGTCTATCACCTGACATGGCACGCACTGGACCTTGCTGAGTTGCGCCAGCGCCCCGAATATTCCGGTAAGTTCCGTTCCGGTCCCATGATTCCAAAACGTTCCCCTATGAACCTAGCCCGCCTTAACCTGCAAGCCGATATCTTCGCGAGCATCATGAGCGGCCTGTATGGTGACGAGGAATCCATCCATGCGATTGCGCAGCAGCGCGCATTGGATTCCTTGAGCCCCATTACAACCCGCAGGGCCGAAGATTATCCGTTCTGTATCGCCATGGAATCCACGCAATATGCCTATGGTGAACTCGTCAAGCTGAAACCCACCCCGGCAAAATTTATGTATTACGCCCGTCAGGTGGCTGTCGAAGTCAGCCAGTCTTTCAGTGAAATCAATATTCGTCGCTGGTGGGGATTTTCCGAGCCGGCGCAGGATATGGTCTGGCGCGACGTCTCCCGTGAAATGATTTTGGGATGCGCGATGAACAGCAGCGAAGATGCTTATGTTCGCGCCATTGGTCACCTCGTTCACGACATCACGCGCATAGAGCCCGTTCAGGGCGATGTCTTGCTCTACCAATACAACAGCTTCGCCAATCCGGAGCAAAGCTCAGGCCTTCACCGCGAGTTGATTGAGAAAGCATTGGAAGACGCCATTGCCATGGGCGTGGTTCAGGAAAGCGGGCAACCTCTGCTTACGGCGGCCAATGAACAGAACGAAGAACTGGCTGAAGGACGCATCCTCGGCTGGTGCGCCAACGCCATGCAGGCGGCGGCCCGTGCCTTTGAAAATGCCTTGTCGAACGGATCGTCTCCCGCTGTGGCCGCACGACTTGAATTTGAAGGTACGAGACACAATCCCGATTGGGATACGCTTAAAGAAATCGGGGAAAGCATCATTGGGCAAAAACGCAGTGGCTTTGGTGCCACGCTCGGACAGGTCGCTGAAATTTGCAGCAAGAGCCCGGCCTTCGCCAGCGTGCTCGGTGCCATCAAGGTCACAATGAACGATCCGGCCTATGTTCGCAAACTCGAAGCCGCGAACGACTTCCTGCTCGGCAACGTTAAACCATCACTGGCAGGCCCCTCCGGCCCTGCGCCCAAAGGCCCGAAAATTTCGGGGCCGGAAATCGCACCTGTTGCAGGTTATGCCGGCCCGGCCGCACCTGGGCTTGGCGGGTCTGCTGCGTCACGCAATCACGCCGCGATGGTACAAAGGCAGAGGGCGCAGCAAGCGCAGGAAGTCAAAGATGGCGACAGCGATACCCAGAAATAAAAACCGCCCCGAAGGGCGGTTTTCAATTTCATTTCCTGATCTAAATCAGTTCACAACTTTCCAAGTACCATCAGGCTGCTGGCAAGCTGTGCCGTAACCGGATTGCTGTTTACCGCCGACATAAA
>CAZUYV010000067.1:0-8655 GCA_964624435.1 uncultured Micavibrio sp.
CAGGATTCGCCTTTGCCAACCCCGCGAATGGCGGTTTTGAAAATTCTGGCCCCCGCGCCGCTGAAACCGTGGCTGATGTCAATAGCATCCCTACCCTCTCGAATGGTCATCATTTGAATACAGCGGCAGGCAGCCTCGGCACCTCGAACTTTGCCTCGGCTACACAATCGGCCACGCCATTCAGCTCCGTGCAGAACTATGCAAGCGCGAATGATACGACCCGCATTTTCCCGCCAAGCACACCCATCAACGGTACAAACGGTGCTGACGGCGCATCGGGGAACAACGGAACCAATGGCGTGGATGGAACCGGGGGGCCTGGCGATATCATCAATAATATCACCAATAACTATACCGATTTTCTGACCGAGCTGGTGGACAACACAACGGATGTTGTGAACAACATCACCAACAATACGACAGACCTTCTGACCGAAATCGTCAACAATGTCTTCAACACCATTAACAATGGCGAACCTCTGGGCCCGGTGGGCCTCGACCTCAGCCTTGGCCTCGATAATCTGAGCAACCTCAATCTCGATGTCATTTCTGGTGATCAGATCATGAATATCATCGATGAAACACTCGATCTTTCTCCAGTCCTTTCCCCTGTCGATGATCTTTTGGGTGACCTTACGGGGAATCTGGACCTGACCGCCATTCTCAATCCCTTCCAGTATGACAACAGCCCTAATGATCAGGACGTAAAACTCCTGACGGGTCTTGATGAACTGGGACTTCCTATCCTGTCTGATCTGGCAAACCTTGATATCCCACTCGACCCTATCGAAGGCTTGCTGGGTGACCTCGATATTGATACCAACCTAGCAAGCTCTCTGCTCACGCCCATTTTCGGCGGAGACAGTGCCGATACCGACGCGGGTCTAAATCTCGGTGGCCTGACGGAAGATTTGCCGCTGGGCGACCTGCCATTGGGCGACATTCCGATTGTCGGTGATATCATAGGGAATGTCTCGCTACTGAATGGTTCTGAAAACGTCCTTCTCAATCCCGTGGAAGACCTGCTGGGAGACGTTGATCTTGGAATAACACTGGATATCAACCTCTTCGATACGGCCAATATCGACAATGGCGCGGGTGATTCCGATCTCACCATTCCCCTCGATATGAATCTGCTGGGCACCAACCTGCTTGGCGATACGTTGGGTATATCCCTTGATCCGCTTGAACAAATTACTGGCGATATCGATCTTGATGTAACGGCTGCTAGCAACTTGTTAGGCCAGACTGCGGACGGCCTGATTGACAATTTCGCAGGCGGTGATGACTCAATTCCTGTTTTAAATGATCTGGGTCAGGGTTTAACTGATCTGGGAACACCGTTGCTTCCATCATCGGAAGGTGGTGATACCGATGTTCTTCTGGGTCTCGATGGTGGTTTTGTCGATAACAACGGCGTACTTTCCCTTGATATAATCGAAGACTTTGTCGGCGATATTGATCTGGGTCTCACACCATCGTTTGATCTTCTGGGAACGTCCACGGACAGTGATGACACTGACCTGAGCATCCCGACAGACCTCACGGTCCTGGGCGGCAATCTTTCCGATCAGACATTCGATATCAATCTCGATATGGTCGAAACTCTGACCGGAGATATCGATATTACTGCCCCGATCGGCAGCGATCTTCTGGCCGACCCCGGCACACTTGTGACGGATACAATGGAACTTGTCGATGCCCTCCCCGATGCGGAAGGCCTCAGCTCCAGCCTTGCTGATTCCCTCTTCAGTACAATTGATACAACGCTGAACACAGCGCTTGATCTTCTGGGCAGCTCGGAACCAAGCCTTGGCGACCTGAACACAGACATTCTGGGCGGTGGGACTGATGGCCTCGGTGATATCGGCATGTGGACAGACAGCATTCTTCCCGATGCGGGTGATGCGCTCGGTTCCGGTCTTGGTATGGATATCAGCAATATCCTGCCTGACCCGATTGCCAGCATGCCAGTCGTACCTATCACAGCACCAACCATTATATCTGACACACTCGCCGGCCTTGGTGGCGGGCGTCACTTCGGGGGATTATTCGGATGAAATATTTATTACAGGGGGGAGGAGATCCGCTTTACCCGCAAGGGTTTCGGATCAGTACAGGCGATCTTCTCCTCTCTTCCTTTACCATCAATATCCTTTCCTTAGCCCTCCCCACCATGACCTTGCAGATTTACGATCGTATTCTCCCCAACCCGGGGTCGGGTACGCTGCCGGTTCTCATCACGGGGGTCTGCATCGCGGTCATGCTGGAAACCATCATGCGCCTTTCGCGCTCCTATGTTATGGGCTGGACCGGGGCATCTTTCGAACATCGTCTTACCTGCCGTGCGATGGATCACATCCTTGGTTCCGATCTTGCTACGCCGTTTTCCTACAGTATCGGGGAAAACCTCAACCGCCTTGCCTGTATCAGCCGTCTGAAAGATTTCTACAATGGCTACTCCCTGATAACGATTTTCGAATTGCTGTTTGTGCCGTTGTTCCTTGCCCTTATCATTTATATTGCGGGGCCACTGGCCCTGATGCCCACAACCGTCCTGATGGCCTTTACCATTGTAACGCTGGCGCAAGGGCGCAACCTGCGTCAGGAACTGCGCGACCGCGACCGTGATGATGATGCTCGTTATGATTTCCTCATTGAAAGCCTCGAAGGTATTCACACACTCAAATCTTTTGCCCTCGAAAACTTCTTCTCGCGGCGGTACGAGGCGCTGGAACAACGCTCGACGCTGGCCAACTTCCGCGTGACCGAAAGTTCTTCGATGACATTCAACACCGGTGCACTTTTTTCCAACATGATGGTGGGGTCCGTTATCGCCGCCGGTGCCTATTTCGTTATTCAGGGCACGATTACAACCGGGGCCCTCATCGCCACCATCCTGCTCTCAGGCCGTATTATGCAGCCGGTGCAACGCGCCCTTGGCCTCTGGGCCAAATATCAGGACTACACCCTCTCCCGTCAAAAGGTTGAGAGCCTCTTCGAAATTCCCCTTCATTCCCAAGCACCCTTTGAAGGGGAAGCCCCGGCGCGTGAAGGAACATTGTCCCTCGGCAATGTTTCCTTCCGCCGCCGGGATGACGAACCATGGTTGCTGCGTGATCTCAACCTGACGATAGAACGTGGTGAATGCATCTCCCTTTCCACCGATCACACGCCATCGCTCTCCGCCCTTCTTGATCTTATGTCGGGCCTCTATGCGCCGACCACCGGGGCTGTCAGGCTCGACGGCGCCAACATCCTGCAATACCCTGCCGAAGATCTGATCAACCATGTGGGCTATATCCAACCCGAAGGCACCATTTTCCGTGGCACTATCCGCGATAACCTGACCTGCTTTAACCAGATCGATCATAAGAAGGTGCAGGAAATCGGCGCGCTGCTTCAACTTGATCGTGAAATTGCGTCGCTGCCCGCCGGCTACGATACATTTCTGTCGGGCAGCAACAGCGATACCGTCCCGCCCGGTTTAAAGCAGAAAATCTGCATGGCCCGCGTTCTTGCACCCAAACCCCGCGTTCTAATCTTTGATAACGCAGACCGTTCGCTTGACCGCGAAGGGTACAACCAGATTTACAATCTTCTGACTCGCCTCAAGGGCAAAGCCACTCTCATCATCTGTTCGGATGACCAGAATCTCACCACCCACGCCACCCGCAAACTCCACATCGAAAAATCACACCTTATCGAAATTCCTCTTGAACAACCGACATCCCACAATCTGTTATTCCGCGAGATGAAAAATTGACAAAATTCTTTAATCCCCAGATGACCAAACCGGAAACGCTTGAACCTGTCGATCGCATGATGGACATTATGCGCAAATCCGACATCAAATCCTTTGAAAATCCCGGCACATGGGAAACCTGTCTTTGCTCACTTGTTCTTTCGCTCGATCCAAAATGCCGCACCTATCAGTTTATGGAGGCCTTGCCGCATCAACCAGACCACTATTCCGTCGTTGATGTGATGAACACCATCGCGCATCTCGGGTATTTTTCCCGTTGCATCCGTACCAATATGGCGGACATCGATTCCCGCCTCTTCCCTTGCCTCTTCATAGACCGCGAAGGAACGCCTGTTATCCTGATCGAACAGGAAGATGCCCTGACCAAGGTTTTTAAAAATGGCGGCATATCATATTTGCGCACCGACCAACTCGATAAAGAGCGCGGCTCGGCCTATCTTTTCGAACGGTATGATGAAAACAAGCCCGCCATCTCCCGTTTTGTACGCGAAGGAACGGATTACAGCTGGTTCCGTGCCCTGTTCAGCCGTTTCCGCGGCACCTTACTGCAAATTTTAAGCGCAGGCCTGATTTTAAACCTGATCTCGCTCGTCACGCCGCTCTTTATCATGCTGATCTATAACCGTGTGATTGCAACAGGAACCCTAAGCATCCTGCCGATGATCCTTGTCGGGATGGGGCTTGCCATGGCATTCGAATTTGCCCTGCGAATTATCCGCAGCCACGGCCTGTCATGGATTTCGGCCCGTATGGATAATATCGTCGGCAACCGCATCTTCTCTCATCTCGTCGGCCTGCCGCCGGAACTGATCGAACGTGCCTCCGTGTCCTCGCAAATCGCCCGTGTCCGCACCTTTGAATCGATTCGTGATTTTTTCTGCGGTTCGGTGTTTCTATCCATCATTGAAATGCCGTTTGTGGTCCTTGCCGCGATCGCGATTTATCTGATCGCCGGTCCGCTTGTCCTCGTCCCCCTCTTTATGTGCGCGGTCTATGGTGTGCTTTTCTATGCAATCTATAAAAAGGTCAAAACAACCATTCGCCTTGCCGCCAAGGCCAGCTCTGCCAAGCAACAATTCACCATCGAAACTTTTGAAAAAATCCGCGCCATTCGTTCCTATGGCCTCACCGGCCTTTGGGAAAGCAAGTTCCGTGACCTGTCCGGCAAAGAAACGATGGCGCAATTCCATCTCTCCTGGCTCGGTATGGTTGGTGAAACACTGGCACACGGCCTAACGCTCATCGCTGCCGTCGCTACCATCGGCCTTGGCGCGCACCTCATCTGGCTGGGAACCATCAGCACCGGGGCACTCGTTGCCACCATGATCCTTGTCTGGCGCATTCTGACGCCCTTCTACAGCGTTTGCACCATCATCCCGCGCCTTGAACAATTGCGTAACAGCATTCTTCAGGTGAATAAGCTGATGGACATCGAAACCGAAACGCAGATGGCCCGCCTTGCTTCGCGTCTATCCAAAATCCGCGGAGATATATCCTTCAACAATGTTTCCATGCGCTATGCCGATGAAGGTGAAACTGTGTTCACTGACCTTACCTTCCACGCCAGGTTCGGGGAATTCGTTGTTATCACCGGTGAAAACGGCGCCGGAAAATCCAGTATCCTGAAACTGGTGAAGGGCCTTTACAAACCGCTCTCCGGTGCAGTCCAGATTGACGGCTTTGATATCCGTCAGCTCGATGCTCCCGATTTGCGCCGCCAGATCGCCTATATTCCACAGCAGGCGGATTTTTACGACGGCACCATCATTGAAAATATGCGCATGGCAAATCCATTGGCAACCCGCGAAGACATCGAACAGGCGCTCGATCTTTCCACGGCCCTTGAGGAAATCCTCAAACTGCCGGACCAGATGGAAACCACCATCAACCGCTACAATGCTTACGCCCTGCCCGCCAATCTGGGCCTCAAGATATCGCTGGCGCGTCTCTATCTTCATGCTGCGCCGATCCTGCTGATCGATGAAATCCCCAATGTTCTGCTCTCGGGCCGCGCCGGCAAAAATCTGCGCGACTATCTCGCCCGCATCAAGGGCAAGCGGACCTGCCTGATGGTCTCCTATCGCGATGACATCATGAAAATGGCCGATACACTCGTTCTCATGCGCAGCGGCGAAGTGCCACTGTGCGGTCAATCCCAGATGATACTCAAATCCATGATGGAGGCAGCATGATCAAGACCCTGCGGCAGCAAACCCAATACCTCTCCCAGGCTATTCAGCTTGAAGAGGCCGTGAACCCCGCCATTGTGAAAACCACGATGGTGACTATTTCCTGCGCCATCATTGCCTTTACGGTATGGTCGGGCTTTACCAACATCAACGAAGTCGCGCGGACACCGGGCGAAATCGTTCCGGCTGGCTATCACCAGCTCGTGCAGCATCTGGAAGGCGGCATTGTTCAGGACATCTATGTTGCCGAAGGCCAGATCGTCAAAAAAGGCGATGTCCTTGTGACCTTGGACGGCGAAGGCGCGAAACAGGATCTGCAACGCGCCCAAAGCAAACAGGTTTCGCTGGATCTGCAGGAAGAACGCCTGCGCGCTTTTATCGAAGGGCGTCCTGCCAACTTCGCGGCGTTTCAGGCGGACCATGCCGACCTTGTAAAAGATCAAGCTTCCTTCTCCCGCGATATGGTGGCGGCACATGATCAGGAAGCGGATGTCGTCCGCGACCAGATTCAGCAAAAAACCCGGGCCATCGAAAGCTACCGGACTGAACTGAACACAGCCCAATCCAACTATGCCATCGCGGCAAAGCTTTTTGATCGCCGTAGTGAATTGCATGCCAAGGGCTATCTGTCCGATACAAAATTCCTGGAATACCAACAGAACCTGAATGCGATTCGCGGTGATATCGCCCAGATCAAAACCAAAATCTCGGTGGCGCAGTCTGAACAGGCCGAATTTCAGAACCGTCTGAAATCGCTTGGCTCTTCCTACAACAACAATATCAATGAACGGCTTGATGCTGTTCTGGCGGAGAAAACACAGAATGAAGAATTGATCAGCAAGTTGCAAGACCGTGTGTCTCGCCTCGCCATCAAGGCCCCCGTCGATGGCATCGTCAAGGGTTTGAGCGCAAACACCATCGGCGGGGTTGTCCGTCCCGGTGAAACGCTGATGGAAATTGTCCCGACGCACAAGGACCTCGTTGTGCAGGTGAAAATCCCGCCGCAACACATCGCTCATTTGAAACTCGGACAGGATGTAAAGATCAAACTGAGCAGTTATGATTTCTCCCGCTACGGGCTGATAGAAGGCAAACTGGAATATATCTCAGCCTCAACCTTCTCGGCGGAAAACGGTGACCGGTACTATCAGGGCCGCATCCGCATGCAACATCAATATGTGGGAAAAAACCCTGTCAATATCATCACGCCCGGCATGACGGTGATGGCAGAGATTATCACAGGCGAAAAGACCATCCTGCAATATCTCCTGAAACCGATTCACAATTCCCTCAAAACCGCCTTTAGCGAGAGATAGACCATGAGTGAAGCCGCTATTGAAAATATTATTCCCTTCCTGCGCAAGAGCCAGCGTGTCTTTACCATTCTGGCGGTAGAGGATGACCGGATCGAACGGGTCTTCATGGAACAGCAGATCAATGATCTGGGTCACACCATGATAGCCGCTGAAAATGGACGGCAGGCGATCGATCTTCTTCACGAGATGAAGGATAAAATCGATATCATCCTGATGGACCGGGTTATGCCGGTGATGGATGGCATGACGGCTGTTCGCATGATCAAGGATGATCCCGAACTGCGCCGTATTCCCATCGTGATGGTGACGGGGTCTGCCTCGGCCCGCGATATGCAGGAAGGGTTGGATGCTGGTGTCTTTTATTATCTAACAAAACCTGTCAATGCCGACATTCTAAAATCGGTTCTCTCCGCCGCGAGCCGCGAGGTAGACCAGAACAAGAATCTCAATGAAGAACTGAAGAAACATAAAACCAGTTTCAACCTCATCAACACCTGTAAGTTCCAGCTGCGGACGATTGAAGAGGCGGAATCTCTTGCCGCCTTTATGGCACATTGTTTCCCGGATCCGGAACGGGTTCTCCCGGGCCTCGCCGAAATCCTGATCAACGCAATCGAACATGGAACGTATGAAATCGGCTATGACGGGAAATCCGATCTGCTTGAACTCGGGACTCTGCGGGCGGAATTGCAAAGACGACAAGGCCTGCCGGAATATCAGGGGCGACTTGTCGAAGCCATCATCACCAAAAAACCCGAAGGCGTTTATGCCGTTATCACTGATATGGGACCGGGGTTTGATTGGCACAAATTCATGGTGATTGAGCCATCTCGCGCCAAAGACAATCATGGCCGCGGCATTGCGCAGGCCCGGGCCCTGAGTTTTGATAAATTATCCTACAATCAAGCAGGAAATCAGGCCATCGCCTTCGTCAGTCTGTCATCACAGATAGAATGGTAAGGCCATGCGATTCTCGCCTTACCTGAAAAACGGCCTCCTCTACATTATAATTCTCTTCATTTCTTTCCTGGTGGCGTTTGAAACGCATGTTTATCTGAACCATCAGAAGAATCGTCAAATGAAACAGGATGCGATGAATGTATCGCGTCATGTCGAACACAAACTCACCCTCTACAATACGGCGCTGGAAAGTCTTTATGCTCTTATCCAAGCCTCCGTTACCGTAACCAGAGAAGAAATGGATATCTATTTCGATATCTGGGAAAAACAAAACAGTGTCACGGACATGGAAGTTTCTTATTACGGTCTGGTTGACCAGAAAGACAGCAACAAAAGCTTTCATACGCAGGCCGAAAGCCCAAATCGTGAAACCATCAGCACGAGCAAGCTTTATCAAGCTCTCATGGATCATACTGCGGGTAGC
>CAZUYV010000068.1:0-8627 GCA_964624435.1 uncultured Micavibrio sp.
GAATCGTCCACCAGCATGACCTGAATCTGGCCGGGCGTTGAGGCCGTGGGGCCCGAGGGGCCAGTGGAAGGCGGATTGGTCAACATATACTTACCAGAGGACTAGGATTGAATGAGGCCGATTTGCGCAAATTTGGATTGAATGATTTCCATGTCAAACGGCTTCATAATGTATTCATTGGCACCGGCCGAAATCGCGCGCTGAATATGCGCCATATCATTTTCTGTGGTGCAGAACACAACCTTGGGCGAAGTGCCATTCGGCATTGCGCGGAGTTTTTCAAGAAATTCGATGCCGCTCATCACCGGCATGTTCCAATCCAGCAGGATGGCATCGGGCATCTGTTTTTCACAGGCCTCATACGCTTTTTGCCCGTCCTCAGCTTCATCACAGGTAAAACCCAGATCTTCCACGATCCGTCTTGCAACTTTTCTTACGACGCGGCTGTCATCAACGACCAGACATGTAGGCATTATACTTATTCCTCTTACTAAAAAAACTTTTTCTAAACACCGATACCTTCCAGAAGTTTTGGAACGTCCAGTACGACCAGCAGGCTATTTTGTAAACGATAGATACCTTGCGAGACATTGCGCCATTGCGGATCAAGCGTAGCGGGGCTTGATTCAAAATCGCGGGTGGCAAGATTGAGAACGTCACCTACCTTATCAATCATCAGGCTGTAAAGTTCGTTCTGGTTTTCGACCACGACGCTCATCACGTTATCGCCCGATTGTTCCAGCGCGGGCATGCCAAGGCATGACCGGACATTGATGGCCGTGACGATACGTCCGCGCAGATTGAGCGAGCCAGCCACAGCGGGTGGGGCGAGGGGGATGCGCGTGACATTCTGTTCGCCCAGGACATCCTGTACCTGCAGAATTGGAATCCCGAAGATCTGGTCGGCGATATAGATGGTGAGGAAGTCGCGCGTATCGAGCATTTGTTCGTCGCGTTCCATGACAGCGGTCATACTCATTGGCGGGCTGCTCCTTCAACAAGGGTTTCCGTCAGCGTGTTCAAAAGCGTATCGCGATCGAACTTGGCGATATATTTGCTAAAGCCGACATTGCGTCCGTGATCGATATCCTGCTGAGTTGCGTGAGACGTCAACGCCACCATCGGTGTGTTTTTCCAGGGTGAGGAATCTTCGCGTACCGCCTGTGCGAATTCAAACCCGTTCATCTGCGGCATTTCAATGTCGCTGACGATGATGTCGAAATTCTCACCATCTTCCCGCATTTCCAGCGCCTGTATCGGGCTTTCAAGCGTGGTGACGTTGTAGCCCGCGACTTTCAGCAATGGCGTCAGCATATTGCGGAAGAAGGGCGAGTCATCGACGAGGAGAACGCGGCGACCGGCACTGCTGGCCTCACCAAAGGATTCATCGCCATGGCGTTTGAACCAGTCCTTGTTGGTGGAATGCAGGTAGTGGCCGATATCAACGACATCGGTGGCTTTGCCATCGATGATCGCGCTACCGACTATGCCGGGCGTGCTGGTTGCAACCTGCACGTCCACGATCTGTTCCGTGATGTCGATGATTTCATCCACGACAAGACCCATCGAACTGCTGTCATCAGAAAAAACCAGAACGGGTTTCTTACCGGATTTTTCGATGGTCACGGACGCGTTGAACGGCGTCAGCGGCATCAACTGTCCACGATATTGAATCATGTGACGGCCGCTGGAGATTTCCACCTTGGACAGGTCGATTTCTTCGAGGCGTGCCACGAGAGAGAGGGGAACAGCCTTTGGCGCATCACCCGCAACGCGGAAGAGCAGCAAGGATGTTTTGTCACGGCTCGAAAGACCCGATTCAGCACGGGCTGCTTGTGGTGAGGCATCGGCAACGCCGCTTTCGCCACAGGCCTTGGCAATCCCGCCCGGATCCAGGATCATGATCACGCTGCCATCGCCCAAAATAGTGTTCCCGGCGAAGATTTCGATTTCTTTGAGCAGACGGGAAACCGGTTTGACCACGATTTCTTCGGTATCAAACACGCGATCAACAATAATACCCATCTGGTAGGCGCCGATCTGGGCCACGACAATATACTGGCTGTCACTGGCTTCGAGTGCGCCTGCTGCGCCATCACCCATCTCCAGCAATGTTTTCAGCGATACGAGTGGCAGAAGTTGATTGCGCAGGCGGAAGAACGGCGAACCCTTGATGGTTTCGATTTTGATGTTCGATTTGGCGGAAGCCAGAACCAGTTCACGCACGGCGAGCTGTGGAATGGCGAAACGTTCACCTGCCGATTCAACGATCAGCGCCGAAACAATCGCGAGGGTCAGAGGAATCTTGATGAGGAACGTAGAACCTTTTCCTTCCACCGATTTCAGAACGATGGAGCCGCCGATTTTTTCGATGTTGGTACGAACCACGTCCATGCCAACACCACGCCCCGATACGGAGGTAACTTTTTCTGCCGTCGAGAATCCAGCCTTGAAAATGTATTGCTGGATCGTCTGATCCGACATCGCGTTGACTTCTTCTTGTGTCGCGAGGTTGTTCTTGACGATCTTTTCCTTAATTTTAGCAAGCGGCAAGCCTTTGCCGTCATCGCTGATCTCAATAATAATATGGCCGCCTTCATGATAGGCGTTGAGAATGACACGGCCCGTTTCAGGCTTGCCAGCCTTCACGCGGTCCGCCGGCATTTCGATGCCGTGATCGGCGGAGTTGCGGACCATGTGTGTCAGCGGGTCCTTGATCATATCGAGAACCTGACGGTCGAGTTCGGTTTCCGCGCCACGCATGTCGAGATCGATTTTTTTGCCCAGTTCCATCGAGAGGTCGCGGATGATACGCGGCAGTTTCGACCATGCATTGCCGATGGGCTGCATGCGGGTTTTCATCACGCCTTCCTGAAGATCGGAAACAACGTGGTTAAGCCGTTGCAATGGGCCCTGGAATTCACTGTCCTTGTTCGTGCGGGAAATTTGCAGAAGCTGATTGCGTGTCAGGACGAGTTCAGACACCAGCGTCATCAGGTTTTCAAGAACATCCACATTGACGCGCAAGCTTTGCGCGGCGAGGGCGGATTCTTTTCCACCATGATCATCGCCAGCAGCCGGAGCGGCGGCTGGTTCAGGTGTTGGGGCAGGGGCCGGCGCAGCGGCGACAGGCGCAGGGGCTGTGACGGCCCTTTCCGCATCCAACTCAGCCTGCGATTTTGTCGCGCCAGCAGGGACGGGCACGAAGCCAAATTCATCTGGTTCCGGTGCAGAAACAACCTTGGCCAGTTGGGCGAAAACATCGCCAGATAGATCAACATCCTGTTTTACCGGGTCAGCAGCGTGGCCATTGCCATTGCTGGCAGCGCCAGCATCGCGGCCTTCATAGACGGCGTCGAGTTTTTCGATGAGGGCGGAGTCATCGCCCTGTGGTTCCGAGCCGGTTTCTTCAAGGCCCGCGATAATCATTTTAATGCGGTCGAAGGATTCAAAAATCAGGGTGACGTAAGAGGATGTTACTTCGAGGTCGCCATCGCGGAAGCGGCCCATCACATTTTCAGCGCGGTGCGCCACAGTTTCCAAGCGTGGGAGTCCGAGGAAACCGCATGTGCCCTTGATTGTGTGCATCAAGCGGAAAATTTTCCCGAGAAGGTCTTTATCGTTGGGCGTTTGTTCCAGTCGCACCATGTCGAGATCTAGTTCACCCAGGCTCTCGTTTGTTTCGGTCAGGAATTCGCTAATTAAATCGTCCATGAATTTCGTCTCCGGCATGATGTTCACGCCAAAATGGGGGAATCGGATTAGAAAACGCCTGGGTACTTAGAAGGATGACAGAAGATGGTTAAAGTCTTCTTATACGCCGGTAGAACCAAGATTGTATCCTACGGCTCGCCAAAGAAAAAGGGACAAGTTAGCCGTATTCAGGTGGTTTGGGGTGCCGGGCAGGTGATCAGGAATGTCACGCGCGTGTCGGTTTTTTCCTTGATCGAAATTGAATACCCATAATGTTCCGCAATCACGGACAGCGCATAAGGGTGAACCAGCCGGGGATCGAGATCTTCGGCGGCGATATCCTGTTTCAGCGCCGCTTCCACATTGTCGCGAACCAGAACGGTGTCGCCTTCGGCAATAATAAGGGTGTTGCCTTCGCTGGGGCGGACGGAAATATAGCCGCCCTTGATCAGGCATTCCTGCGCCAGCATCATCCCGGCCATCAGCATTTTACAAAAACCATAAGGCAGGGGCGAGGGGCCGAGATTGCCGTAGGGGTCCCATGTCTGGGAAATCTTGCCATCGCCGCGGATCAGTTCCGAAAAGGCCTTTTGCACGTCTTCGGGTTTGATGTTGGGGTCGCGGCCACCGGCGCCATACGCGATACGGAACGCCATCAGCTTGGCCGAAGCCATCGAGGCGCTGTGCGCAATCAGGTTGATGCCTTCCTTGAATTCTTCGCCATCGCCGCCGCCGAGGTCTTCCAGAAATTCAACGCCATTGTTGATCGCGCCAACCGGAGAGACGAGGTCGTGACAGATGCGGGAGGCCAGAAGCTCGATGACCGAGGCGCTCTTGGCTTTTGCTTTTTCTTCGGGGGCGGTTTCGGCAGTCGGAAGCGGCGTGTTCATGCGGGGGCGTGTCTTTCCAAGGTGAGATAGTGGCCCTATTTTGGGCGACTATTTATATTTGTCCAGTATTTTCCGAACGCTGTCCGCGATGGCGGGGTCGGCCAAACCATAGGCGATATTGGCCTCGATAAAACCAAGGCGTGATCCGCAATCATATTCCTTGCCGTCATAGCGAATGCCGTGGAAAGGCTGGCGCCCGATCAATTTAGCCATCGAGTCCGTCAACTGGATTTCATTGCCCGCGCCGCGTTCAAAAGCGGAAAGATATTCAAACACTTCCGGCTGCAAGATGTAGCGGCCTGTGATGGAAAGGTTGGATGGCGCATCTTTTGGATTAGGTTTTTCAACCATTCCTTTGATTTCACATGTTTTTCCATTGTCGTCTGATATTTCAACGATACCGTATTTGTTGGTTTCTTCGCGCGGCACTTCGGTGAGTGCCAGAACGTTGCCGCCTTCTTTATTATAGGTGTCCATCATCTGGGCGAGGCAGCCTTTGCCTTCGGACAAAATCGTGACATCGGGGAGGAGGACGGCGAAGGGTTCATTGCCGATCAGTTTCTTTGCGCACCAGACAGCATGGCCAAGACCGAGCGGCTGGGCCTGACGCGTGGTGAAGAGACGGTTTTCCGGCATGTTGGAATTTTTGAGCTTTTCAAGAATGTCCTTCTTGCCGCGTTCTTCGAGAGTCTGTTCCAGTTCCGGGTTTACATCGAAATGCTGAACCAAGGAAGATTTGCCGCGGCCTGTGATGAAAATGAATTCTTCGATCCCGGCATCGCGCGCTTCTTCGACGGCATGCTGGATCAGCGGTTTTTCGCCGATCGGAATCATTTCCTTGGGGATCACCTTGGTGGCGGGGAGAAAACGGGTGCCTAGTCCGGCAACGGGGAAGACGGCCTTGCGAACGGGTTTGATCGTCATGGGGTCAGGTTCCTTTGTAAGTTTCTTGTGCATTGCAATACTACTAAACGCGCGATTTGAGAAGTAATTCCTTTGCAGCGTTGATTTTCTGCGCCAGCCAGTCTGATCCGGCCTGATCCGGGTGGAATTTTTTCATCAAATTCAGGTGGGCTTCGCGGATATCGTCGGCGCTGGCACCCGGGTTCAGGCCCAGAACCTTGTAGGCTTCCTGTTCGGTCAGCGGCCCGTTGCTCGGGGCCGTTCTGGTGCCGAAGGTTTGTTTGATCAACCGGTAAAGGCCGATCACGGCGGCAATAAGGGCAATCAGGGTTATCAGTTTTGACATCGCTTGGTTATAGCCGGGAATGGTTGAGCGGGGAAGGTTTTCCCTATAGGATTCTCCGTATGAGCCATTCTGTTTACAAAGACCGTGTTTCCGCCCTTCGCGCCGTTCTGGCCGCCGAGAAAGTGGATGGATTTATCATTCCCCGTGCCGATGAATACCAGGGCGAATATGTCCCGGCCTCCGCCGACCGTTTGCGCTGGATCAGCGGTTTTACCGGGTCTGCCGGTTTTGCGATTGTGCTGAAGGACAAAGCGGGCGTGTTCAGCGATGGGCGTTACACCATTCAATTGAGGCAACAGGCCGACCCATCCGTGTTCGAAACCGGCGACAGCACGAAGGTGACCGCCGCCGAATGGATTTTTGGGCAAGCGCCGGGCGCGGTGATCGGGTATGACCCGCGCCTTCACACGCCGCGCGAAATCAAAGCATTCGAAGACCGCCAGATAAAATTAAAGGCGCTGGAGCGCAACCCGCTAGATGCGGTGTGGAGTGATCGTCCCGCCGCGCCATCGAGCAAAGTAGAAATTTTCCCGTTGTCGCTGGCCGGGGTGAGTGTTCAGGAAAAGCTCGACCTCGTCGCGGCGGAGCTGAAAAAGAAAAACGTGCAGGCGGCAATTATCACCCTGCCGGATTCCATTGCCTGGCTTTTGAATATTCGGGCGACCGACATTCCGCACATTCCGGTGGCACTGTCCTATGCCATCGTCCGCGATGACGCGACCGTGGACTGGTTCATCGATGAGGCCCGCGTGGGCGATGATGTCTGCGCGCAATTCGGCAACCGTGTGAGCTTTGTTGCGCCATCCGATCTGGAGAGGGGCATTGCAAATCTAAAGGGTAAAAAAACACTGGTGGATGAACGCCGTACGGCGCGTTGGTTCATTGATCGGTTGAAAGCAAATTCAATTGAATATCTAGATTTAAAAGATCCATGTATCGCTTTGAAAGCGCGTAAAAATTCGTCCGAGATTGCGGCCATGAAAGCCGCGCATCAGCGCGATGGTGTGGCGGTCACAAAATTCCTGAGCTGGTTCGCCAAAGAGGGTGTCGGCAAGACCGAAATAGAGGTCGAGGAGAAGCTTGCAGCGTTCAGAAAAACATCGCCCCTGTGCCGCGATTCCAGTTTCGATACCATCGCCGGGTTTGGCGAGCATGGCGCGATTGTCCACTATCGCGCGACAAAGGAAACCGCCGCGACGATCAAAGCGGGTAGTCTGCTGCTCCTCGATTCCGGTGCGCAGTATGCCGATGGCACCACCGATATCACCCGCACGATTGCAGTCGGCAAACCCACCGATGAAATGAAGCGTCACAACACGCTGGTCCTCAAAGGCCATATCGCGCTCGCCTCCGCCAAGTTTCCGGCGGGGACAACGGGCGCGCAGGTCGATGTATTTGCGCGGACCCCGCTTTGGCAGGCGGGTCTCGATTACGCGCATGGCACGGGTCATGGTGTTGGTGTTTATCTATCCGTGCACGAAGAATCCGCCAGTATTTCGCCGCGCGGCGTCGATGCGCTGGAGGAGGGGATGATCCTGTCCAACGAGCCGGGATATTACCGCGAAGGGGAATACGGCATTCGCATCGAGAACCTTGTCCTTGTTAAAAAGGACGGGACCTATCCGGACACGGGCAAGGACAGGCTGTGTTTTGAAACGCTGACATTCGCGCCGTTCGATCCGGCGCTGGTGGAATTTGGGATGCTTACACCGGACGAGAAGGCGTGGCTGAAATCCTATCATCAGGAGGTTGAAGCCAAGGTCGGGGCAGGGCTGAGCGCGGATGAGAAGGCGTTTCTGGCCGAAATCTGCCGATCCTACGCCTGAATATTTGCATAAAATTAAGGTTTCATGGCCATACTGGGGGCATGAAATTGAAAACAATTTTTGGCATTGCGGGCACTGTTATGAAACTGGTCCCCGGTCTTTCGATTGCCGGGGCCACGTTCGCCGGTATTGCCGCCGCTCATATGGCGGATCCCGATGTCAGTCAGGCGAGCCAACCCAAAAATACTGACGCGATCAATTCGATTATCGAAGACGACAATATAGCGTCCCAACCTTTTGAAGCGGATGTCGCGATGATCAACGGTCACTTCATCGCGCTGGGGGAGGAAACCACACCGTATCAGGGGCATGCCGATTATTGTAAGGAATTTCCCGATCGATGTGATGATAGCCAAGTAGCTCAAGACTATACCATGGTCACTGAGTCCACGGTTGGTAAGATGCAGGAAAAGATCGATATGATCTTTGAAATCAATCAGGATGTGAACAATAAGACTACGCAAATCCTCGATAAGGATAATTACAAAAAGCCGGACTATTGGACAATCGCTGTGGATAGCGGAGATTGCGAAGACATTGTATTACACAAACGCGAGCTTCTGCAGGAAGCGGGAATTCCTTATTCATCCATGGCATTGGTTGCGGTTGATCCGCATATTCCGGACGACCCATCGCTTCATGCTGTTTTGATGGTGCGCACCGGGATTGGTGATCTGATCCTCGACAATCGTACGAATGAAGTAAAGTTTGCCGACGAGACTGGCTACACAATGCTTCAGGCAACATCGCCGACCGATTTTTCCAAATGGCAGGTTGCGAGCATCGCACCGAAAATTGATGAGCAAACTTATCTGGCCAATTTGGATCGTGTGCTGGAAGGGGCGGACACAAAAGAGGAAGCCCCGGTTCCTTTGCCGCGTAACGCACGGCCGGGCGGATATAGTCTGTAGTTCAAAAACACAAAACCGCCCGAAGGGGCGGTTTTGATTTCGATTAGGTCAGTAGATT
>CAZUYV010000069.1:0-8554 GCA_964624435.1 uncultured Micavibrio sp.
CGCGCACGCATAGTTCGCCGCGTTCGCCAATCCCTTTGCGGGTTGTCTTGTCATCGGGATCAATAATTTCAACCGTTGTGCCGGGGAATGGCAGGCCAATGGAACCCGCTTTGTTCAACCCCACGCAAGGGTTGGCGCAGACAACAGGGGACGCTTCGGTCAGGCCATAGCCTTCGACAACAACGCAGCCTGTTGTTGCTTCGAATTTTTTCTTTACCTCAACCGGGAGCGGCGCACCACCGGAGATACAGGAGCGGAGCGAGCGCAGATTGAAAGCCGATAATTTTTTATGATTGTTGACCGCATTGTAGATGGCGGGGACAGCCGGAAAATAATGCGGCTGTTTTTTATGGATGAGTTTGAGCGCGGCTTCCAATTCAAACCTTGGCAGGGCGACAATTTCCAGCGCGTTGCGAACCGAGAAATTCATGACGGTCGTCATCGCGAAGACATGGAAGAATGGCAACACGCCAAGCATTTTTTCCTGTCCCGGTTTCACGCCGGTCAGCCAGAGATTACATTGCTGGGTATTCGCCACAATATTGCGGTGGGTCAACATCGCCCCTTTGGGCGTGCCGGTGGTGCCGCCAGTATATTGCAGCAGGGCGACATCATCGAGATCGATTTGGACATCGGCCGGGCTTTTATCGTGATCGATCAGGTTGTGATACCATTCAATCGCGCTGTCGCCTGAAATATGGGCCATATCCTTTTTCTTCAGGATTGGGAACAGGACATTTTTCGGGAAGGGGAGAATATCGGTGAATTTAGCCACGATTAGTCGTTCGAGGCAGGTGCTGCCGAACATTTTGTGGATTTTGCCATAAAGCATCTCCAGATCGACCGTGATCATGGTGTCAGTGCAGCTGTCGTTGATCTGGTGCATCAGCTCTTTTTCCGAATAGAGCGGATTGTAATTGACGATGGTGGCCCCGGTGCGGGCAATAGCATAGTAGGCAACCACGAAATAAGGACAGTTGGGCAGGAAAATACCGACTTTACGGCCTTTGCCGATACCGCGATCCTGCAACGAGCGGGCAAGACGCAACGAAGCCTCGTAGATATCATTCCATGTCATCTTGTAATTCAGGAAATCAAAAGCCGGCCTGTCGCCATAGTTTTTGGCTGTCTGTTCCAGCATATCGAACACTGGAGAAACAGGAATCTCTGCATCCCAGCGTAGGCCGTCGGGATATGATTTCTGATACAAAACGGGTGTGATTTCGGTCGATGTCATAGGTTTTCCCATCCTTTTGGCAAGAGCGGGACAGTGTCCCAAACCTCTGAATTCATTATTCTAATTTTACCAGCTTTAAGCGGCGCGTTCCAAACCAAAACGACATAAGCATGCAAGCTTTCTATACTGCGGGACAGCAAATAAGGATTCCTCTAGTGAGGCTATATAAATGATGGTATAAAGTTATTGTACATACGTTACCAATATGTGCTTCTGAGTATTCCGTTTATTCCGCCTAGCAATTTGTTGCCCCACCAGGATTTCTTTTGTGTGACTATGAAACCCCTCGCAACCACGACAGAACCGGATTCTATTCCGGTTAAATCAAAGTTAAAATGGTTCAACAGCACCAAGGGTTTTGGCTTTGTTGTGCCAATTGACGACCCCTGCGATGCTTTCATCCATATCACCACGCTTCAGGATGCCGGTGTTCACGATCTTGGTGAAGAAGCGGTTATCATGTGCAGCGTTGTCAAAGGCCCCAAGGGCGCCCTCGTCACCCATGTTTCCGAACTGATCGATCCTGGCATGAATCCCGCCCCGATTTCCTACCGCCTTGAAGGCGAGGAAGGCGAGCAGTTGAACATCATGGAAGGGACCGTCAAATGGTACAAACCGGACAAGGGGTTTGGTTTTATCATTCCCGAAGACGGCCAGAAGGACGTGTTCGTCCACAAAACCTGCCTCGATAAACATGAACTGGCCATTCTCATCCCCGGCCAAAAGGTCCGCATGACCATCCGCACCGTAGCGAAAGGCCGCGAAGTCGCCGATTTCGACCTGCTCGACCAAAATTCCTGATCCCCATTTTCCGTTATAGCGCAGACCAAAAAAAGCCGCCCCGTGAGGGGCGGATATAGTTTGGACACGTTGCCGCTAAAGGAGGACGGAACGTATCGTCAGCAAAACTGATTAGCCGTTCGATACCGATTTGATATCGAAATCAGCGGGCGCACCGGCCTGTGTTTCGAAATCCTTGGCATCCAGTGTGCGCGAACGGGTCGGCACCTGATAGGCAACGCGGGCATGATCGGCACAGTAGGCCAGACCCGCTACGGCATCGCAGCCGCAGAAATTGAAATTCTCATCTTGAGGATCGCCATTGGGCCAGCGGCACATGCGAGCATCGAGATCTACCATTTTAATGCCTTTGCCTTTGAATTCCGGCAACTTCACAGCCGGGCGGGCTGGACGTGGCGGATTGGGCTCGGACTTCACCTTCTTGCTGGTGTTTTGCTGAATCGGCGACAAGCGCGACGACAGCTTCAAACGGTGGGCTTTGCCGATTACGGCATTACGGGTGATGCCATCACCCAGAACCTTGGCGATTTCCGCCGCTGTTTTCCCCTCACCCCACAATTGCTTCAGAAGGGATACGCGTTCATCGGTCCAACTCATAGATAATCTCCTGACATGGCCGGATCCCCTGATATTCAGCGTGGGATGGGCCATCAATGTTTCTCTGAAGTAACCTGACGATATCAAGGTCATGAATCGCTGACTAGGAGAACGGAGAATCAGGACTCCTTTATCCACATAAATCCGAACATGACTCTGGACAGACCCGCTTCTTATGGGGTGGGGATAATTATTTTTTGAATTTTTTTGTTCAAGTGGAAAATGGGAAGAGAAAACAAACTTGGCATGAGGAAACTTTATCAGGCGTCAGGGTCAAGGCCCCAGAGCTCATAATGCTCCTTATCTTCAGACCAGTTCTCGCGAACCTTGACGAAGAGTTTCAGATGCACGCGACATCCCATAATTTCTTCCAGCTCGACCCGCGCCTGTTCACCGATTTTGCCGAGCATGGATCCGCCCTTGCCGATCACAATTTTTTTCTGGCTTTCACGACCAATGAAAACAACCTGGTCGATCTTGACGCTGCCATCATCGAATTCTTCCCATGTTTCCGTTTCAACGGTGAGGTCATAGGGAATCTCATCATGCAGAGAGCGGAAAAGCTTTTCCCGCGTGACTTCTGCGGCCATCAGGCGCATCGGCATATCGCTCATCTGGTCTTCGGGATAATGCCACGGGCCTTCCGGCATTTCCTTGGCGACATATTTGAGCAGATCGGCCACGCCGTCATTGTTCCGGGCGGAAATCATGAATGTCGCATCAAAGGGATAGGCTTCGTTCATCTGGACGGTCAGTTCCAGAAGTTTGGGCCGGTGGATTTCATCGACCTTGTTGAGCACGAGGGCGATTTTCTTCCCCTGCCCGATTTCTTTCAACCGTTCGATAATGGGACGGACCGGACGGGCAAGACCCTTGACCGCATCCACCACGAGAAGTGTCAGGTCGGCATCTTCCATCCCTTCCCACGCCGCGGCGACAATCGCGCGTTCCATGCGGTTGGTCTGTGTCGGTTTGAAAATACCCGGCGTATCGATGAAGATGACCTGTGTCTTGTCCACCAGCGTGATACCAAGAACCCGGGTGCGCGTTGTCTGCACTTTGCTTGAGACTATCGAAACCTTGCCACCAACAATGGCGTTGATCAGCGTCGATTTCCCGGCATTGGGCGCACCGATGATGGCGGCAAACCCGCAACGCGTATCGAGCGTTGTATCAGTCATGATTTGTCTTTCAATTTTTCGAGCATGATTTTGGCAGCTTCTTTTTCGGCGGCACGGCGGGAAGCACCTTCCGCCCGCACCGGCGGCTTGCCCTGAATTTTCAGCTCAATTTCAAAAACCGGGGCGTGATCCGGCCCGCTTTTACCCGTAATTTCATAATCCGGCAAGGGTAATCCCCTCCCTTGCGCCCATTCCTGCAGTTCCGTTTTGGGATCGGCATGCATATCGGCCAGCGTGTGGATACGGGCGCCCCAAAGCGCGAGAACCAGTTTCTGCACCGGGGCGAAACCGCCATCGAGATAGAGTGCGCCCAAGAGGGCCTCCATCGCATCGGAGAGAATATTGTCATTGGCGGCGCCACCCGAATGGCGTTCGGAATCCGACAGCAGGACGAAATCAGCCAGGCCGATATCCGCCGCGACCAGCGCCAATGTGCGCCCCTGCACGAGGCCAGCATGACGTTTGGCCAGAGCGCCTTCGGGTTCGTTCGGAAACGCCTCATACAATGCGTGGGCGATGATCAGGTTGACGACGCGGTCGCCCAAAAATTCGAGCCGTTCATTGTTGTTTTCACCGGTGCGGGAAGAATGGGTCAGCGCCTGTTGCAGCAGAACGGCATCCTTGAAACGATAGCCGATCTTGTCCTGCAAAGCCTGAAGGTTCGTCACGATCCTACTCCGCAGTCGCCGGACGGACCGGGCCGATCGTGTTCAACAGGCGACCATAGCGAATGCCGGTGAACCATGTCCATGGTTTGATAAAGGACGCCGTTGAATCAATCGAGAAGAACAGGATTTCAGCGCGGCCAACCAGATTGTCTTCCGGCACATAGCCGACATGGTTCAGGACGCGGCTGTCTTGCGAATTGTCGCGATTGTCGCCCATCAGGAAGTAATGCCCATCGGGCACAACATAGACATCGGTGTTGTCGAGCGCTTCATCATCGGATTCTTCGTAGATTTTATGCATGATGCCGCCCGGAAGCGTTTCAATATATTCCATCACGTTTTCATTGCCGCCTTCAGGCGATTCAACACGGCGCAAGCCGACCTCTTCGCGTTCCACCATTGTGCCGTTGATGTAAAGACGGCCCTGCTTCACCTGGATGCGGTCACCCGGCATACCGACAAGGCGTTTGATGTAATCGATGGATGGATTGGATGGCAGTTTGAAAACGATGACATCGCCACGTTCCGGCAGATCTTCGAATACACGGCCCTGAAAATCAGCGATCCCGAACGGGAAGGAATAACGGCTGTAACCATAGGATGGTTTGCTGACAAACAGGTAATCACCAACCTGCAAGGTGGGCAGCATAGAGCCGGAAGGAATATTGAACGGTTCGTAAAAGAATGTGCGGATCAGCAGCGCCAGAACAACCGCCATCAGCGCCGTTCTGAAAAAATCACCAATCCCTTCCTCCCTTTCAGGAAGATCGGTTTGGTTTTTGGTATTGGCCTGATTGTCCGTTTTCAACGTTTCGGGCATGTCGCTCAATTCTTGCACATCCTTGGGTTAACCTTTTCAGGTGGATTAAGTACTACCCAATCTTTCCAAGGATTACCAGCGAAGATGGCCGGAAATCACCGCCAAAACAACGGGATCTCAGGAAAGCTTTGACGGCTTGAAAGGCTTTCTATATATACATAATCCATAAAAGAGGGTCATATGAACACAAAATCACTACTGGACGCCAAGGCGGCCATCAACGAACAATGGGGTCTTAGCAACGAATTGCTGGTCGGTTTGTCACAACTTAAATTGTCACAACGTCGCAAAGACAATGACAAAAACTATGTTCTGCAAGCCTATGTCGAAAGGCACTTTCCCGATCTTTATCCGATTGAGGATGCAGAAGACGCAATCACCCATATGCGTTTGGTCCCTGATGACAACGAAAAAATTATCGCCGCCTTTGGAAGAATAATTCGAGCCAAGTCAATTGAGAGCCTGATCCTGGAAACACCTTTTACACCGCGACTGCTCTCCGAGAGTTTCGCCGCCACGAATGAAAAACAGCATAATCTAAGTTATATCAAAGATAGTCTTAAACTTTATGGGATCGCACTGACGCCTGAGATTGAAACAACATTGCAGGATGATGCTGATGTGCAGAACCCACCCCCCCTCGGTGACAATGAAACCGGCACACATTATATAGGTGTGATGCCAGAGCAGGTTAATGCAGCCATCGAACTGGCAAAATCGGCGCTGCATACTCATTCGGTCCGTTGCGCCCGCCACTTCATCGTTCTGCAATTGATGGATAAATATCCTGAAGAAATGCTGGGGTTCGATTCCAGCGAGACTGTGGAAGATATGCAGCTCGCTATTGGAGAGGCGATTAATGATTACAAGGCCAACACCCAGAAAATGATTTATGATATCTGGGGAAAATTGCACCCTGCCCTGAAAATTATCAACTATGAGCTGGATGTCAAAAAGTTCCCAGACCCAAAATTAAACTAGATCGCCTCTATAATCACTTGCGCCTGTACCATTGGCGGCTCATCGGTCAGCGTTAGATGAATTTGCACGGTTTTGCCGTGCGGAGTCAGCAATTGCAGTTTTTTCAGCGCGCCGCCGGTAAGGATAATATCCGGTTTGCCCGACGGTGCATTCACCACGCCGATGTCTTTCATGTAGACCCCTTGCGCGAAACCGGTGCCGAGCGCCTTGGCGCAGGCTTCCTTGGCGGCAAAACGTTTGGCGTAAGTATCAATATGGGTTCCGGCATCGCGGCGGCGTTCCGCCTTTTCCCGTTCCGCATCCGTAAAGCAGCGATTGATGAAGCGTTCGCCAAATTGGTCCAGCACCTTGCCAAGGCGCCGTGAATCCAGCGTGTCGGTGCCAATGCCCAAAATCATCTTAGCCTTCCTGCCCCGTGATACCCGCTGCCTCTTTGTGCAGTTTGCGTTCAATGACTTTCTGCCGCGCGGCCTTGGCACCCTTGATCATGTAGAAGAAGGGATAATAAAAGAACGGGAAACTGAGGATCGCCACCGTGTAACCGCCGATCAATGCCGGGAAGAAGGCACGCCATCCCTGTTCCATCAGAACATCCCACGTGAATTTCCCGGTGTAATCCATCACGAGGTTGTCGAGGCCAAAGAATAAAAGGATTGTTTTTCCGACTTCGTAGGAAATAAACATCAGGAACGGCGTGGTCCAGAAATTACCGAAAGCGGAGCCGATAAAGGCCGCAAAGAAATTGGCGCGAAATAGCCAGCAAAAGAACAGGCATTGTAGAAGATGCGTGCCAAAGGTCGGTGTCCATGACACGGCGCAGCCTAAATAAAGCCCCATAGCGATAGCGTATTCGCCAGCGGGAATGCGGATGGTTCGGTGCTTCCAGTAATCGGCAACGCGGCGCCAACCCATCTTTGGCCACAAAAGGTTGCGGGCCTTGTTCCAGAACTCTTCCTTATCGCGCCGTTTAAATAACATGGAGAAGGATATAGCGGTTATAACCGCTTAGGGCAACCCGGATGCGGGCCCATTAACGCCCGCGAGCACGATCAACCGTGGCAATCTGCGGGGTCGCCCGCAGGGCCGCAATGATATTGCTGAGGTGCCGTGTGTCATTGACATAGACGTCCAGCAACATGTCCCAGAAATCCAAGGATCGGTTGGTGATTTTCAGATTGGTGATATTCCCGCCATTTTTACCGATGACGGTGGTCAGCGCCGCGAGGGCACCCGGTTCGTTGCTGATCGTGACTTCGAGACGGCCAACATGCGCCTCAGGGGAATCCGGACCTTCGCCCCATGATACATCGATCCAGCGTTCCGGTGTGTCGGCAAATGTTTCGAGCGTTTCGCAATCAATGGTGTGAATGGTCACGCCCTTGCCCGTCGTCACGATACCGACGATGCGATCACCCGGCAACGGGTGACAGCAGCGCGCGAAGTGAACCGCCATGCCGGGGATAAGCCCCTTGATCGGCATGGGTTTGCCTTCGGCGGGGCGTTTGGCGAAGGCCAGTTTATCGGGGTCATTCTCCAGCGATTTGGCAAGGCCTGCAGCCTCTGTCTTGTGCGCCGGGAAAATGGTGCGGAACACATCTTTGGCCACGAAATGGCCGGAGCCAATATTGGCAAAAATATCTTCGATGCCTTCAACGCGCAATTGCGCGACGATACCGGCAACGGCCTTATCGGTATAATCATAGCCTTCCTGTTGGAAGATCTTGCGGAGCATCGCCTGACCCAGCGTGATATATTCTGTGCGCTGTTGCATCTTGATGTAACGGCGGATATGTGAGCGAGCCTTGCCCGTAACGACAAAGCGTTCCCAAGTGGGCGACGGGGTTTGCGTTTTCGAGGTGATAATTTCAACCTGATCGCCGTTCGCAAGCTTGGTATTCAACGGTGCAATACGGCCATTGATTTTTGAGCCCACGCATTTGTCACCCACATCGGAGTGAACGGCATAAGCAAAGTCAACCGGTGTCGAGCCCTGCGGCAATTCCATCAAATCGCCTTTCGGCGAGAAAACGTAAACCTGATCCTGGAACAATTCGAGCTTGGTATTTTCAAGGAAATCTTCAGGGCGTGTATCCTGATCCATGATTTCCAGCAGTTCGCGCAGCCAGCGGAACTTGGTCGCATCTTTCATATCGGCCTTGGCCTGCCCTGATTTATAGGACCAGTGTGCGGCCACACCGAGATCGGCTTCCTGATGCATTTCAAACGTGCGGATCTGGATTTCAATCCGTTCGTTTTCCGGCCCGATCAC
>CAZUYV010000070.1:0-8333 GCA_964624435.1 uncultured Micavibrio sp.
CCTATGCCCGCCCGGATGCCATCTTAATGCTGGAACGTGCGCGCATGGCCGATATCGAAACAATTGCCATTCTTGCAGGCTGGGAGCTGCGGGCCGCTGGGCACAGCGATATCTGGCGCTTCATCCTTGGCGGTGAAGAAGGCGACATGGCGATGATCTTTACCCGCGCGATGGAAAAAGACCCAGCCGGTTTTTACGATGGTTCTGTTCTGACGCGGACGTTCTGCCAATGGTATGGAGACGATAATCGCGTGGCGGTTGTTGATGCCATCACGCTGGAAGTCATGGATGATTATTTGCAAGGCGGCGGCCATTTCGGCAGCGAAACATTAAAGACCATGGCAATCGAACAGATTTCCCGCTTGCCGGATGGGCCGTCCTATCTCGATGGCATGGGCGCCAATATCGCAACCGATCCTTATTTTGTTGCAATGCACGACCCGATCAATGAGGCGCATCTATTCCAGATCGTTTACGATTCCAAGGTCGTGCTGGTGGAGGGTGTTCCGTTCCGGGATTCCCGCCTGGCACGCAAAATATTCCCAACCGGCCTTGTCGCTGTAAAAGATTAAATCCATTATTCCCAAGGACCCGATCCGCGTCTAGAATGGCGCGGAAGAAAAGGGGTATTTTATGGGGTTTGTTAAGACAGGTTTGATCGGCCATCCGGTATCGCACAGCAAGAGCCCGCTGATCCACAATTGCTGGATCGCGCAGCATGGATTGCAAGGCGAATATAAGGCGATTGATATTTCATCCAATGATCTAAAGACAGGCGTACAAAAACTGATTGATGAAGGCTATGCCGGGTTCAATGTTACAACACCGCACAAGCAGGATATCTTTGCGCTCTGTGATGAGGTCGATGACACAGCGCGTGCGATTGGCGCGGTCAACACTGTTGTTATCAAAGATGGCAAGCTTTACGGCACCAACACAGATGCTTACGGGTTCATGCAGAACGTAATTGAAGGTATCGGCAAACCGGATTTCTCCAAAGGGCCTTGTGTTGTGCTGGGTGCTGGCGGCGCGGCGCGGGCCGTTATACATGCGCTCATCGAAGCGGGGGTGACGAACATTATCGTGACCAACCGCACGGGTGACAAGGCGCGCGACATTCGTTCGATGAACAACAAAATACTGCGTCTTGCCGAATGGGAATATCGCAGCGACATCCTGAAGGGCGCAAGTTTTGTGGTGAACACAACGTCTTCCGGTATGACAGGAAAGGACCCCCTTGATATCGATCTTTCACTGCTGCCGATCTACGCGCCTGTCGCCGATATTGTTTATGCACCCTTGATGACAGATCTTCTTGTGGCGGCGGAAAGGCGCGGCAACCCAATCGTGACGGGCATTGGAATGCTGCTCCACCAGGCCCGAGGCGGATTTGAAAAATGGTATGGCGTTTCGCCAAGCGTGACGAAAGAGCTGGAGGCGAAAATCCTCGCATGATAATCCTCGGCCTTACAGGCTCTATCGGGATGGGAAAATCGACAGCGGCACGCATGTTAAAACGCATGGGCGTACCGGTGTTTGATTCTGACGCCGATGTGCACAAGGCTTTATCCCCTAAGGGAATGGCGTTTGAAGAAGTGGCCGTCACATTCCCCGCAAGCTGGGATAAGAAGAGTGGGGCCATCAATCGAAAAACGCTGGGCGGGATTGTGTTTGAACAGGAACATAAACGCAAAGAGCTGGAGGCGATTTTGCATCCTGTTGTGCAGCGTGGGCAGAGAAAATTCATCGCCGCCATGCAAAGGATCGGCAAGAAGATCGTGGTGCTGGATATCCCGTTGCTGTTTGAAATCGGGGCGGAAACCCGCGTGGATTATACTATTTGTGTAACAGCGCCGTACCCTATCCAACGCCGACGTGTACTGGCACGACCGCATATGGATGAACGCAGGTTCCTGAAAATACTCGGCCAGCAAATGCCGGATGCAGAAAAACAGGCGCTGGCGGATTTCGTCGTGCAGACGGGGCAGGGATATGCCACCACATACCGCCAGTTGCAAAAAATTGTAAAACAGGTTTTATAAAGACATGCGTGAGATTGTTCTCGATACCGAAACAACGGGTATGGACCCATCGACCGGCGACAAGCTGGTGGAGATTGGCTGCGTTGAATTGGAGAACCAGTTGCCGACCGGGAAGACGTATCATGTCTATATCAATCCTGAGCGCCTGATCCCGCCGGAAGCGACAGCCGTGCACGGCATCACCGATGATTTTGTCAAAGACAAGCCAACCTTCGGCGAAGTGGTTGGCGATTTTATGGACTTCATCGGCAATGACCGCCTCGTTATTCACAACGCAGATTTCGATGTGAAGTTTTTGAATGCCGAATTGCGCACGTTCGGTTTTCCTTCGCTCGATCATCGCCGCGTGCTCGATACGCTTCGCCTCGCACGGGAAAAATTTCCGGGCAGTCCGGCCAACCTCGATGCGCTTTGCCGCCGTTTCAATATCGACAATTCAGGCCGTACCTATCACGGCGCGTTGCTGGACAGCCAGTTGCTGGCGGAAGTGTATCTGGAGCTGACGGGCGGACGTCAGGGCGGATTGGATATTACGGCTACCACATCAAAAGAAAACATCGCCACGATGAAAGGCGAGCGGACCTATCGCGAGCCGCGTGAGTTTCCGATCAGCCCATCAGAAAAAGAAGCACATGAGGCAATGCTTGCAACCCTCAGAAACCCTTTGTGGAAATCAAATTAGTTATTGCTGAACGCAGTAAATGTTCTGCAAGGCGCCGCAACCAGTGGCGGCAGAATTGTTTGTCCATGTTGCGTTGGTGTTACCTGAATTGCCAAGCTCACCTTGAAAGCTGCCGTTACTAGTGGCCCAGTTACCACACTGCTTGTTAATTAATGTAGATTTAAGTGTCCCGTTGGAGTTCACGTTTGACCATGGCCACGGGTTTGGAAGAACCGCTCCCGTTTCATCTACATTGATAGCGGTAGACAGGGTGCCATCTATGAGATCCGTCCAGCTGTTGGCCACGACTGCACCATAACCGGAGATTGACGGAAGATAATAAGGGCTCGTTGATTTGGTAAAGCGCGTGGCGGGGGAGCCTGTGCTGTCACCCAGCCACGCCTTATAAATGCCGGGCAGGTTGGCTCTATCGGCATGGACCTGGCAGATAGCATCGGCGCCCGCCAGCCCCCCCATGGCGCCATTATATTTTTTGGATGTTATGAATATAAATTTCCGGGAGTTACAGCCTACTGGAAGCCCCCCTCCGCTGGTGAAGAGAGTCCCTGCGGGAATATTATAGACCTGTCCTGTTGTGGTAATGGCGTAAGCGGCTACATTGTAATCTTGCATATCCGAGAGTTTTATAACAGGTGGAATCCCTGTCACGGTTGTTGGTCCGCCACCACTCACGGACGAACCCCAGCAATCAACTGTTTTGTCCGATTTTAAGGCGCAGGCAATGCCTTGTCCGCCCGTAACATCGATAGCGTTACTGATCCCATTGATCTTTACCGGCGTGGCCGACGCTGTAGAGACGCCCGCACCGAGAAGACCTTGCCCCGCCCCGCCCCAGCACCAGACCTCCCCATTGGCCAGCACGGCGCATCCTACTGAACCATTGCCTGAACCGAGGATGGCAGTACTTGCCACTGCGGTTGTTATGCCAGAAATAGTAATAGGTGTGGCGGAATTCGCGGTCGTGCCATTGATGGGTGTTGTGGCGCTTGAGGGCCCCCAGCAGGCGACCTGGCCATTTCTTCGCGCCGCGCAATAACCATCTTCCGCATTATCGATATCGATCGCGTCGCTTATCAGCGCGTTGACCGGATAGTTGGCGTCCGTATAGCTTCCATCTCCGCGGGCTCCTGACCAAGCCTGCCCCCAGCAATCAACTTGCCCGCTTTCCTGAATGGCACACGCACTGTACCTGCTCACAGCAACCTTTTTATATTTGGCCTTCGATAAAACTTTGGCCGGAGGATAGGTGGACGTTGAAGAAACATCGTTCCATCCCCGGCCCAAAACTCCCACGGTGCCATTGACGCCCCAGCAATATAGATCGCCATCTGTTGCAATGGCACAGGTTATATTCATAGAACCTGAAAGTTCTTTGATGGGTGGGAGGACGGCTTGGGAAACTTTCCGCCAGTCGCTGGCCGTATCCCTTGCCGCATATCCCTGATACCAGTCTCCGATGGTGGCGCCAGACCGCCGGTTTACAAGGCTTCCATCTGACAGGATGGCAGCGTGTCCAAATAGATGGTACGGCATATCCACAACCGTGAGCCCGTCGCACGCCCCTGCGGTCGCGCCAGCACCAGCGACAATCGGCGACCATGCCGATCCGTTGCAATATTCCCATGCCGACCCGGTATAACGGATCATGCCGTCATGGTTGGCCGCGCTGGAACAGGTTGTGTCATTTCCAACCTTGACCCCAGCATCCGCCGCACCGCGCAGTTCAGTCTGAAGTTTCATATCCGTATTGACTGTCGGCTGGCCCACCACAACTTGACCTGTTCTGAGCATTGTGAACCGTTCTGTCGCCGATGTTGTCAGCGATGTCGGGCTGGTACGGAATATCAGGTTGGGTTGCGTATTGTTTGAAGTAGGCACGGCAGCAGCCCGCGAGAAGATAGAGGCCTGTCCCACGAAATTGGTATTACCCGTGAAATTGATGGATCCCATGCGATGGCTCCCCGCAATGGCTGTCGGGGTACCGGGTGTACCGTTAGCATGATGCAATTTTAACCCTGAATAATCCGTTGCTGTTGCGCTATAGGTCGTGATTGTGCTGACAGGGTTGTCCTTAGACGTCACCAAGGGTTGATAGAAGGTTGCGGCGTTGTTGGTGAACAGGAATTTATCCGCGGGGCTGGTGCCGAGCAGATTGGTTTTGTTCAAGCGCAAATTGACATCATAGGTAATAGCAACCGACCCGGTTGATTTATCGATCCCGAAGAACACGCCGGGGTTTGTGCCTGATTTCACAAGAAGCCCATCATAGAAGGTGGCGGTGTTCCATGCGCTAGGCGTGTAAAGTTGTAACGCCGCCAGATTTGTTTCTACTGCGCTGGCCCCTCCGAGTTGCAATCCACCTGTCGGGAAAATACGCGCCCCCGGGTTCACGGCGCTGGTTGTCGTGGTCTTGAGGCGTAATCCCGCGGCCGTGTTTCCAGTACCATGTCTGTATGCCAGTATAGATGCACCGGGGCGATCGCCTGCCGCCGTCGATGTGGCATCAATCCCAAATCCGATGCCCGCCTGCGCGTTCGCCGAAGTCACGTTGCGCGTGACGGTAAGGCCGTGAGAGTCGAGACTTAAGTTGGAAGAGCGGGGCTGACGGATACTGACGGGCGCCGTTGGTGTTGGCTCCGTTCCTTCCGGCAATGCGCGGGCAATGACGAACATTTCAGTATCAGCCCCAATCGAAAGGGACTGAGGCATAACGCCGACAGGAAGACTGGTGACGAGGAACGGCACATCCTTGTCCCCGGTCGTTGCGCCATTGCCGAGCTGACCAACGCCATCGTTACCCCAGCAATATAATTCGCCATTCGATCTGATGGCGCAGGCATTATCACCGCCAGTCGCTATATCGACAAAGTCCGAAATATTTGAAACTTTTGACGGTGCCTCTTGAAAGGCTGTAAGGACAGAACCATTTCCAAGAGTTGCGGCACTGTCGGATCCCCAGCACCACGCTTCGCCATTTTTGCGCAGTCCACAGGCGAATCTGTCGGAGATGCGAACTTTTACAAAGTCGTTGATGTTCAGAACCCTGCTAGGCGTATATTGTTGCGAGCTCACAGCTCCATTTCCGAACCGGCCTTCAGCCGTACTGTCATTCTCATTACCCCAGCAATAGGCGAGACCTGACCGGGTTACACCGCATGTATCTTCAGAATTCTGTGATGTTGTAATCTGGATAAAATCGGAAACGCCATGAACCTTAACCGGAAGGCTGGTATTCACAGCAGCTGATCCGCTGCCCAAAAGACCTGCCAGTCCCCAGCACCACGCTTCACCATTTTTAAGAACGGCGCAGGTATGGTCGTACCCAGCGGCGATATCAACAACACCGGTAATATTCGATACTTTGACAGGTAGGGGGTTCGCTGCCGTAACAGTTCCATTCCCCATTTGGCCGTTGGCCCCCGCGCCCCAGCACCATGCCTCGCCATTTTTGCGGATGCCGCAGGAACTTCTCGCGCTGACTACAATTTTTTCAAAATCCGTGATGCCGAGAACCTGCACCGGCGTGTTTTGTTGAGCGGTGACGGTTGCCCCATTACCAAGCGACCCGCTTGGATCTTGTCCCCAGCACCAGCCCGTTCCATCGCCACGCACCGCACAGGCATGTGCGGCCCCGGCAGAAATTTGAACAAATCCCGTCGAATTCGTTACGGGCGTGGGGGATATTGCCGTGCCGATATTTCCATTTCCGAGCATGCCGCCATTACCGCTGCCCCAACCATAGGCGGAGTAGCTTAGGTCAAGGCCGGGTTTTATATTTTGTGCCGGTAGAGGGAGAGGTCGCGCATCCGAGCAGGCAAAACCGGAATAAGCGTACATTCCGTTGCCGCTGCGCATCGCGCCATATATGTAGGTACCATCGCCCCAGATGCCAAAATAATCAGAGAAGCCCACCGCTGTTTCCCCGAGCTTGGTGAAAGTATCACCATCAAACCTGAAGGCGACGATTGTTCTAACGCTTGAGGATGTTGCGGCATAAATATTTGCCCCATCTGTCCATAGCGCTTGGGCATCAATCGCGTAGTTTGCTATATCGGTAAAGGCCGCCCCGTTGAACGTAAAGGCGCGGAGGTTTCCAGCCCCATCAAGGCCCGCATAAACATATCGACCATCAACCGCGACCGCATTTGCACCGCCGGCGATATCTATTGTTGCAAGGAGAGTAAATGAACTTCCATCAAAAGAGAAAGCGCGTATGCCTGGACCGCCATCCGGGACATAAAGATAAGTGCCGTCACCAACAATACCTTCCGCAGTCCCGGCTGTATCATAGTTGGCCATGAGCGCCAGGTTCGTTCCATCAAACGTAAAGGCCGAAATGCCTCCCGTTCCGTGTGCCAAATATATATAGGTGCCATCACCCCAAATACCATCCGTCGTGCCTGTTACCGTATAGGAAGCTTTCAAGGTAAGGGTTGAGATGCCATTGAATGAAAAAACCTTTAAGATCGACCCATCCCCTACATATATATAAGTGCCATCATAGTATATTTCGGAACCGCCTGTGATTGCGGTTGTTGCCAGTTGTGTAAAGGTCGTGCCGTCGAATTTTAAAACTCGCAGACTGGTCCAGTCTGCAGAATATATGTAACTACCATCACCCGAAACAGCATGGGAATTCCCGCTACCATACCCTACCTCCACAAAGGGGCCGCTGCCAGCAGACAGACAATTAGCCTTTGCGGGATTGAAATTGGAATCCCCTGTTGCAACGCCACCGCCACCACTAGCGCCGCCTACAGCGACAAACGCCCCGGTTTTGCACATGACAAGGGAAGGGGGGTCAACAGTTGAATCGGTGAAAAGCTGGCCTTCGGTTGTGGCATCACAAACCGCGTTGGCCTTATCGGACAAGATCAACCCACCGCCGAGTTTGTTCAGATCGAGCGTTCCGCTAAACCCGACATCCTGCGAGAATTTTAAATTCTGGTCGGTCTTCAGGGCATCGCCTGTGGTGCCGGAATCTTTGGTGAAGAGCCAATTATCGCCCATCGCCTCACGTGCTTCCTGATAGCTGTAGGAATACAGGATGTCATCGCTGTTGGCGGCCTTGGCCAGCATTTTGTTATCGGGAACGCCATCGGCGGGCGTGGTATCAACAAAGGCCGCGCAAGTCGTCTGGAAGGCCTTGTCCGGTCCCGCAGAGATCAGCGCGATATAAGGCTGGTTGATGGAGGTGGAACCCGTCAGGCGTCGCGCATCATCGCTGCACGTTCCATTCTTGATCACGGTACCGTTGTCCCATGTGCAATAACCAAATTGGGTGCCCCATGCGTCTTCAACGCGCGGTGTAATCGTATCCGGGAACAATCCGCCACCCGTGGGTGCGGGAGGAAGAGGGCTTCCAGTTGGCGTGCGCCAGGCCATGGCCTCAATTGTTGCATCGGAATCGCAATCAGGTGATGTCGCGATCAGGTCATGCATCATCAATTTTAAGTTCAGCTCGGACCTGTCTTCGGTGGCCACGATCTGGTTGTTTTTCACCATCGTGGCAACAGGGCCCTTCATCAAATTCGAGACACCAACGCCCAAGCCACCGA
The DNA here is from genome assembly GCA_964624435.1 of uncultured Micavibrio sp. Lineage (GTDB taxonomy): Bacteria > Pseudomonadota > Alphaproteobacteria > Micavibrionales > Micavibrionaceae > Micavibrio_A. The sequence goes on from CAZUYV010000070.1 coordinate 8,283, forward strand.
CAACGGCCACAGCGGCAAATAGCGTGAAGAAGATATTGCCGGAAGCGGATA